>JAKAWO010000048.1 GCA_021827255.1 Acidobacteriota bacterium
TCTAAACCACGACCTCCAGTCGGCCGACCGAGGCAAGCAACGCCAGCTCACCTGCTCCCAGTCGCTGTCCGCGCCTCAAAACTCGAGCGCCCCGCGCCGCCTCGGCGCCGCGGCAAACTATGTTTTCAGAAGCCCTGACGCCCCTCAGCACTTCCACCTGCCGGCCCTGCGCCCGCGTATGCTCGGCCATCACCACCGCGTCCGCGCCTTCAGGCACGGGAGCCCCGGTCATGATCTCTACGCATTGCCCCACCTGAACGCTTCCGGTAAAGGGCCTTCCAGCTCGCGCTTCGCCAATGCGCTCGAGCCTTATGGGTGCAGCCTCAACGTCCGCGGCGCGCGCCGCAAATCCATCCCGGGTCGCGCGGTTAAAGGGAGGATATTCCCGGTCCGCCAGAACATCCTCGTCCAGGATTCTGCCTCTGGCCTCATGCGAGGGAACCGTTTCTCGGCCCCGCAATGGGCCGGTTTCCGCCGACTTCTCCCGAACGATCGAAAGGGCCGTCTCAAAACTGAGGAGCATTGGCATAAGCCCAGTGGCCGCTTGCCCGCAAGGGCAGTCTGGGGCAGGGCGAAACTTCGGCGCTCCTATCCCCGCGCCAGAGCCATTTCACGGACCAAGCCGCTGTCCTCGAGCCAGATCACCTGGTCGCGTTCCGGGCCCGTCGAGACCATCGCGATCTCGACCTCCACCTGGTCGGCAATAAATCGCAGATAATCCTGGGCGCGCGTCGGAAGCTGCGCAAACTCTCGCAGTCCGACCGTCGGTTGCCGCCAACCCGGCAACATTCGGTAATGAACCCGCGCCTTCTCCAGAATCTCGGCTTCAGCGGGGAAATCCTTCGCGCGCTGACCTTCGTATTCGTACTCGAGGCCTACCGGAATTTCTTCCAGCGAGTCGAGGATATCGAGCTTGGTGATGGCCAGCGCCGCCAGGTCGTTGACGCGCGCCGCGTACCGCGCCGCCGGAACGTCGAACCATCCGCAGCGGCGCGGCCGGCCCGTCACCGAACCGTACTCGGCTCCCCGTTCGCGCAGCTTCTCGCCCACTGCTCCGCGCTCTTCGGTGGGGAATGGCCCGCTTCCCACGCGCGTGGCATAGGCTTTGGAGACTCCTATGACCGCGCCGATGCGCGTTGGCCCCACGCCCGTCCCGGGCGCCGCCCCGCCCGCGGTCGCGCTCGAGGACGTCACATACGGATAAGTCCCGTGGTCCACATCGAGCAGCGTCCCTTGCGCTCCTTCAAACAGCACTCGTTGGCCGCGGTCCATCGCGTCGTGCAGGAAGACGGAAACGTCCGCGAGATAAGGCACAACGCGCCGAGCCGTTTCATAATACTGGGTCACCCATTGGTCGCCCCGAAAGCGTTCGCCGCCAAACAGCGCCTCGCCGATGCGGTCCTTTTCCGCCAGCACCTGGCTGCATTTTTTCACAAAGAGTTCCGGATGCCGAAGGTCGCAGGTGCGTAAACCGCGGCGGCCGGCCTTGTCCTCATAGGTCGGGCCAATTCCCTTAGCGGTCGTCCCGATCCGTCCCACGCCGCGCGCCTCTTCGGCCGCCGCTTCATGGCTGCGGTGGTAGGGCATGATGAGGTGGGCGCGGTCGCTGACCACCAGACGCTGCCCGACGCGGATGCCGTTGTTTTCTATCGCCTCGATCTCTTCGAGCAGCGATTCAGGATTGACGACGACCCCCGGGCCGATAACCGCCGTTTTATTCGGGCGCAAAATTCCCGTGGGGATCAACTGCAGGATGAACTTCTTTCCATCCGCGTAAACCGTGTGCCCCGCGTTCGCCCCGCCCTGATAACGCGCGACGATATCGAAGTGCTCGGCCAGCACGTCCACGATCTTCCCCTTCCCTTCATCCCCCCATTGGACGCCCACTACCGCAAGGTTCTGGCTTTTGTTTTCCATACCTGAGCGCGCTCATTTAGCCGGGCCTTATTGTAATCCTCTGCGCGGCCGGCTGCACTTGTGGCTTGTGAGGTAAAGCTCCGCGAAGGCGGGCGCCGTGCCGTTCAACTCCTCGCCGCTTCGCCGGAAAGGAAGGAAGACCCGTTCCTCCAATGGAGCGGTCACGCGGCGGGCTAAAGATTCTTTTCGAGCAGCTTGGCCAGAATGTCCCTGGACCTGGCGCCCACCAATTGCTCCTGAACCTGCCCGTTTTTGAAGAGCAGAAGCGTGGGAATGCTGCGGATGTTGTACCGGCCGGCCAGGGACTGGTTCTCATCCACGTTCAGTTTGCCGATTTTGGCGCGCCCGGCGAATTGCTCCGCGGCGGCCTCCACGGCCGGCGCCATCATCCGGCACGGCGCGCACCATTCCGCCCAAAAGTCCACCAGCACGGGCTTGTCCGATTTCAGAACTTCTTGCTCAAAGTTCCGCTCGTTGAACTCGAGCGTATGATTTCCGGCCATGCTTTCGATCCTCCCGCTGATTTGCTGTCCCACCCTTTCTATCTGCTGCCGCCGCTCATCGAACCGCGCTGCCGAAAATGGGCGCCCAACACTTTGCCAGGCTCACTCAGGAACGTGCCCCGCCGCCAGTCCGCGGCCCGCGGCGCCGCCCTTCGCCAACTGCTCATAGATGGCGGCGTACTGCCGGGCGGACTGTGGCCAGGAAAAATCCTTGCTCATGCCGTTCTTGATGATTTTTCGCCAGATATTCGGCCGGCGATACGCCTCGATCGCCCGCTCGATCGCCCCGATGAGCGCCTCCGCCGAATACTCGCTGAACTTGAACCCTGTGCCCGTTTGGCCGGCGAAATCCTGAATCGTGTCATCTAGGCCGCCCGTCGCGCGCACGACCGGCGGCGTGCCATATTTCAAGCTGTAGATTTGGTTCAAGCCGCATGGCTCATACCGCGACGGCATCAGAAACATGTCCGCGCCCGCTTCAATCAGGTGGGCGAGAGTGTTGTCGTAGGCGACTTTCACCAGAAATTTGTCCGGATAGCGCGCTGCCATCTGCCGGAACAACTCTTCATATTGCGGCTCCCCCGTCCCCAGGGCGGCCACGTAAACTTCAGCCGCCATCAACGGCTCGGTGATCTCGGCGATCAGGTCAAAACCCTTTTGGGTCGCAAAGCGCGACACAATTCCGATCACCGGCCGTCCCGCTTGCGGATTGCGTGCGCCCATCCTTTTCAGCAAATCTACCTTGCACGTCTCTTTGCCTTTCAAATCGCTCGGCGTGTAATTGGCCGGCAGCAATTTGTCCGTCGCCGGGTTCCACTCGTCGTAGTCCACGCCGTTCAGAATTCCCTGCAGTCGGGCCTTCCGGCTCACCAGCACGCCTTCCAGCCCGCAGCCGTATTCCTTAGTTTGAATCTCTTCCGCGTATTTCCGGCTGACCGTGCTGATGAAGTCCGAGTAGAGAATGCCGCCTTTCAGCAAATTGCCCTGCCCGTAGTATTCGATCCCGTCCATCGTGAACAGACTCGTGGGCAGCGCCATCGCCGCCAGCATCGAGGGCGGAAACAATCCCTGATACCCCAGATTGTGAATCGTAAAGATCACCCGCGCCTTCTCAAAAAACGGATCTTCGCGGTAGAGGCTCCACAGGTATATTGGAACCAGCGCCGACTGCCAGTCATGGCAGTGGATGATGTCGGGCGGCGAGCCCGAGCGTTTCAGGAACTCCAGCGCCCCAAGGCAAAAGGCCGCAAACCGCTGCGCGTTGTCCGGATAATCCTGCCCGTGAGCTTGATAGAGGCCGTCCCGGTCAAAATACTGAGGGGAGTTGAACAGATAGGCGTGGACCCCGTTCGATTCTCCGCCATCCTCCACCGTGGCGAATTTCAGCGCGGAAGGGAATGGAAGCGTCACACTGGCTAGCCGTGCCAATCCTCGCCCCGCCATGGTTCCCCGATAGCGCGGCAGGAAGACACCGATCTCATGGCCCAGCGCCGCCAACGCCTTCGGCAGGGCGCCCACCACGTCGGCCAAGCCCCCCGTCTTGGAAAAGGGCACACCTTCTGACGCTACAAAAAGAACCTTCATGGGTGCTTGTCCGGTTAGTTTAAGAAAGTAAGCTCAATACGATAAAGTAGAGGAGAGCGCGACCAATGTCAAGATTCGGAAGTGGGGTTTAGCGGACAAATGAGCCTCTCCCCAACGGAACATTCTTTCGATAATATCCGCGAGGTGAGCGTTGGATCCTACAAGCTTGGGGAGGGGGAAAGTCGTCCACAAGATGTTGGGAGTTAACACGCACACGACAACATCGGTATCGAGCGGGAGCCTAAGTACATCAGAGTCGCGCGGCGGGCCTGCCAAAGGGCTATCCAACCCAGACAAACGGCCCTTCTGGATTGATGGGAATATCCTGAACCCGCCACTCTGCCTTTTTCCTTAGGCGACTAAAGCTCAATCGGGTTCTAAACTCTTCTCCGAGGCTAGGCGCATTGGGCCCTGCAACCCAAATCGCATCTTCCGCGTTCGGGTTATACAGGTCCTGAAGCATGCCGTTTGGGAGGCAGGCCAGGCGCGTCATCCTCAAGCCGTTGCCTTCCTCTGATTCCTCATAGATGAATTTAACGAAGATAGTGGTTGTCAGGAAGGACTGACCCCCAAGCGCAAGAACGGTGGGCAGCTCTCCTTGAACATCAACTGGTTGGTGGGCCCGAATCTGCCTGATCCGCATCGAGGTCTGTGAGGTCTGGACCCTTGCGACGGGTGCAGACTTCTCCGCCTTGGAGTCAACGAGTAGGGCTTGCCGTATTGCGTAATCAGGGTGAAAGAGGTAACGCGCCCGCTTGTAATCCATTTTGCCCGAAAGTCGTTGAGGAATTTTGGAAACGCCCTTCGCATCCAGGGCTTCGCGGTATGGCTCCGAATTCAAGCGTGGCATCAAGCGTTATTATCCTGCTCCCATCGGCTTCACTCCCCAGGCGCCATCCCTCCCATCCCCGACGAATCACGTGGATATTGACCCCGAGGCGAAGGATGCCTATGGCGTGCCGGCGGTGCGCATATCCATTTTAAGTGGGGCCCGAATGAGCTCATGATGTGGGAACACGCCAAGCAGGTCTGCGCAGGCCTCCTTAAGGCTGCGGGAGGCGAATATCGCGGCGCCGCTGACCACCCCAATTCGCCCGGCTATAGCCTGCACGAGACCGGCTGCTGCCGCATGGGGAATGATCCCAAAAAGTTTGTGACCAACCGCTTTGGGCAGACCCACGACGTGCCCAATCTTTATGTTTGCGACGCCAGCGTTTTTCTCAATTGCACCGATAAAACGACTACTCTATCCATCCTCGCCTTCACGCTTCGTACCTGCGAATGCTTGGTGGAGCAATTTCGCCGCGCGTAGCGCCTTCAGGTCCACAGTTCGTTGGCAGGCGCATTCGCTTTCCCGGGAGCGTCTGAGATCGCGGGCGGCCCACCCGGCACTTTCGCAGCCTCAGCCGAGGATGAACCAGAGTCCGGCCAGCGCCGATTCCGTCGAGGGCTCTTGCCAACTGCCAACATGCGCTTGACTCTGTCAGTGAGCGTCTATAGACTCATTGGCCCTTCACGTTCGCTGAAACCAACAGGAGCAAGCCGCTGGTTAAGCACAGCGTCTCACCCTTTACGCCAGCCGGCGGCTTTCTTTGGACTCGGAGGCCAGGATGGAATTTTCTAATGTTCGCACTATTTCCAAAAACGGTGTGCTATGCGTGGCGGCACTCATGGTGTTGGGAGCCTGTAGCGCGTTTGCCCAACAACCCATGCTCATTCCCCAGCCGCGTGAGCTGAAGACAGAGGCCACACCGTTCCGCGTCGGCGCCGGCCTTGAAATTGCGCTCCTCTCCCCCGCCTCGCCAGAAGACGCTTTCGCCGCCGCGACCCTGCAGAGGGAACTTTGGCGGGACACCGGCCTGATTTTCCCCATCGTCACGGCGGTAGGCGTGCCATCGGGCAAGCCGGTCATCCTGCTGGGGCGGCTTGACCAACCTGACATGGCGTCGCTGCTAAAAAACCAAGGGCTCAGCCCCGAGGGGATTGCGGCGCAGGGCTATGCGCTCAGCGTTACGCCCCAACGTGTTCTGGTCGCCGGCAAAGACGCCGTCGGGTTGTTCTACGGTGTCCAGACACTCCGCCAGCTTGTCGTTCCCACCGGCGGCGGTGAAGGGGAAATCCTCGGCGCCCAGATCCGCGACTGGCCAGCCCTCAAGTATCGCGGAACACAAGTGGATTTGGCCCGTGGTCCCGTGCCCAAACTGGCCTATCTCAAGCGGATCGTGCGCACCATCGCCGCCTTCAAGATGAACCAACTTTACCTTTACATGGAGGATTCGTTCCGGGTGAAAGGACAGCCGCTGATCGGCGTGCTGAGCGACACGCTGACCCAACAGGATTGGCGGGTCCTGGTGGCTTACGCAGCCCATTATCATGTGAACGTTGTACCCGCCACCGAAGACTGCGGCCATCTCCATCAGATTCTGAGATTTGAACAATACAGCGGCATGGCCGAGCGTCCCCACGGCTTCGTCTTGGCGCCCGGTGACCCGCGCGGGATAGATTTCCTTAAGAGCATTTACGCCCAGTTGCTGCCTATCTTTCCGTCCAAGTTTTACAATATCGGCTGCGATGAAACCTTCGAGCTCGGCCTCGGGCGCAGCAAGGAGATGGTCAAGCAGGAAGGCTATGGCAAGGTTTATGTGGACTATCTTACCAAAATCTATCACTTGGTCCGCAGCTACAACAAGCAAGTGATGTTCTGGGGCGACATTGCCGTCGAACATCCTGAGATGGTCCCGAGCCTTCCCAAAGGGCTGATTGTCGCCAGTTGGGTGTACGGTGCGCAAAAGAGCTACCAAAGGTGGCTGAAGCCATTCGAGGGGACGGGCATGAGGATCTTCATCTGCCCCTGGACCGGCAACACCAGCCTCATTGCTCCCGATTACGAGGAAGCCGCTTACAACATCCGGCAATTTATCGCCGACGGCAAAAAGGCTGGCGCCATCGGAACCGACGTGACCGTCTGGAATGACGATGGTGAGTCGCTCTACGGGCCCAACTGGTGGAGCATTGTTTATGGCGCGGCGTGCGCTTGGGAGCCCGGCAACCCTAGCGTGGAGGATTTCGACCGCAAGTTCGACTGGGCGTTTTTCCGCGACCCGAGCCCCAGCCTGGTGAACGCCATCATGGAGCTGGGCCACCTGAATGAGGTCATCCGCGCCGGCCGTCCGGTCAAAACTTACGACATGAAGCGGGGCGGCGCCGACGACGCCAAATTCTGGCACGACCCCTTCTCTCCTCTCTGGCAACCCGAGGTCGTAAAAGCTCTTCCCATCGCCTCTCTGATCCGAATGACGGCCGAGGGCGCTTACGCAACGATGGTGAACGACCGCCGCCTGGCCCGGCGCAACGCGGATGTGCTGAAGGACATGGAGTTTGCGGCGCTCAAGATGGATGCTCTGGGAATGCGCTATCAATACGTCCAGGAAATTTCCGACCGCTACGATGACGCTTACGCTCACCAGAACGATCGAACCTGGCGCCAAACCGGAAACGACCTTTCCGACATTGACTCGACCAACGGCCGCCTGCAAGACCTCCGGGATTACACGACTCGCCTGCGCGAAATTTATATGCAGCGATGGCTGAGCGAGAACCTTCCGACCTGGCTGCCGAACATGCTCCAGCTTTATGATCGGAACAGCCGTATGTGGCAGCGATTGATCGCAAAATACTCCGACCTTCGCGCCGCTCACTATCGGGGCCAGCCGTTGCCGCCTCCCGAATCGCTCGGCTTGCTCCCGGCGGCGCAGGCTTCTGGCAGCACGCCCGCGAACCCATGACCGTGGAGCGCACTGCACGCTTGCCCCAGTCGTCGAAGGCTCTCTTCGCGTTACGCGGACTGTGGGGTGATGGGTGGGCGAATCGCTTGACGGACTAATTATAGGAATAATAAGGCGCTTGGAAAGAGACCTCCGCATTTCTGCACAATTGTGGTGCAATTGAGAGCGTGCAGGGGTGATCGAGTCATGCTATGATGGTTTGAATGAAGGCCGGTTACGATAGATAGGGGAGAGTGGCTCATGAAGAGCAAGTCCAGGAAAACAAATTGGATGGGGATTTTGCTGTTGGCGTCGGCCGTGGTTGCGAGTGCGGCCCACGGGCAAAGTCAGCCGGCCGCGGCGGCTCCCCCAGCGGCTCCGGTCGCCGAAAGCCAGGCTGGGGCATCCCGCGTGGTTCTCCGAGTCGGCGGGCAGGAAGTCACTCAGGCCGACATGGACTACTTAATTTCGACCTTGAGCCCCCAAACACAGGCGGCCATCAAAGCGCAGGGACGCGCCCCTGTCGGCAACGAATATGCGCTCCTGCTCTTGCTCTCCCAGCGCGCAGTCTCTGACCACCTCGACACGAAACCGAGCATACGCCGGCGGCTAGCCCTGGACCGCATGAAATTGCTCGCGCAGGCTGAATACCAGAATCTGGCGAAACAGATCCGGATCGCACCGGCTGATGTCAGCCAGTACTTCGCCGCGCACAAGGACGAATTTGACCAGGCTGAGATCCGGGAGATCTTGGTTCGAAAGAAGGCGGCGGGCGCCACTGCCAACTCCCCAGGCCTTTTGCCTGCCGACGCCCACGCCAAACTGGCGGCCATCAGCAAGGCGCTGGCCGCCGGGACGGATGTTCAACAAGTGGCCAAGGAGTTCAGTGTGCCTAATGTCGTCATGGTTGATACGCAAACACAAACCGTCCGCAAAGGCCAGCTCCTTCCGCCCTTGGACAAGGCTGCGTTCGAGCTCAAGGACGGCCAGGTTTCCGATCCCGTCGAAACGCCCCAGGCACTTGTCGCCATTCAGGTTCTCAGCCACAAGCCTCCCGACCTCAATGCCGCATCCCAAGAAATTGAGAACATTCTCCGCCAACAGAAGCTGCAAGCGAAAATAGCTGACCTCAAGAAGTCCGCGAACATCTGGATGGATGCAAGTTACTTTGCCAAACATGCGCAGGGTTTGCCCACAGGCCAGACGTCGGCGGCCCCGGCGTCGCCGATTCCAGCCCCCGCCGCCACGAAACAGAAATAACGAGACACGACAGGCTGCTTCGGGCGGGAAGCCGAAGCTCCAAAATCCTGGGCCGAGAAGGGATGGCTCGCGTGTCCACTGCCTCCGGGGTGATCGGAGCACTCTTCTTCAGGGCGTGCGGGACGAACACAACTTTTCAACAGCTCTGTTGAAAAGTTTGTGGAAAAGGAGCTGTTCGCGGACCTTAACACGCGAACGCTCAATGGCTTTTGGCTTTTTGCACTAATCTGGAGCATCCCGCCCTCAGACCAAGGAGCGTCGGAAAAGTTATCCGGCAAGCGAAGAAGTGCTCGCCGTGCGATTCGGTGAGAAGTGCTGCGCCGGACGACGATGACTTCTGCGCGGCGGGGGAAGGTATGGCCTAAAGTTGAGGGCGAGGTCTTCTGAGTTTTACTTCGATGACCTGATCGTTCTTCATAAACTGGAACGATCTGCCGAAGGCCTCATGTTGCGGTGCCGTCACCATGAGCTCGACCGAACCTTCGGGGACGTACGGAAACTTGCAAAGCCCTTTCTTGTCCGTTTTGGCGCTATAGCTCACGGGCTTGGTACGTTTCAGCTTCCAGCGGCTGCGAGGTTGCCGAAACCGAAGCGTCAAGCTGGCCTGGAAGATCGGATCTCTGGTCTGAGCGTCCGTGACGTGGACCACCAGCGTGGCCAAAGTTGGCGACTTGGGTTCAGCTTTCACCGGCCACCCCAAAAGCGTCGAGGCCACAAGCAGCGCCAACAACCAGAGTCTTATAGGAGGGGTGGTCGGAATCTTGAGCCGGCGGTACAAACACGCCATCCCGGTTTGCCATTGCTCGCGAATGTCTCGCACCGCTTCATTATAAGCCAATTTCAACTGAGAGAGTATCCTCTTCCCGAGATTCTCCCTTCCTTGACACCTGTCCGGCGCGCTCCCTATAATGCCAGCACTTAGCCATGGCGCGAAATGCGGCCCTGAAAGAGGTTGATCGAATTGTCTTCCCTGGGCAGTGAGGCGGATGAACTGGCTGCGCAGCGCCAGAAGAAGCTGCGCGCCATTGCCGCTCTCGGTTTCGAGACCTATCCTCGGAAATTTAATTTTACGCACACGATTCCCGCCGTTCTGGCGGAGTATTCCGGCCGGTGCGACGAGGATCTGAAGGCCGCGCGCATTTCCCTCCGGGTGGCGGGGCGATTGATGGCTCTGCGTCCGCATGGGAAGGCGGGATTTGGGCATCTGTCGGGCGACGGGGCGCGTTTGCAGATTTATGTGCGCCTCGACGCGGTCGGAGAGCGGGATTTCGAGCTCTTCCGCCTGCTCGACCTCGGCGACTTGATCGGCGTCGAGGGCTATTTGTTCCGGACGCGGACGGGCGAGCTGACTGTCCACGCAGAGCGGCTCCATTTTCTTGCCAAAGCGCTTCTGCCGCTGCCCGAAAAGTGGCATGGGCTGACCGACATGGAGGTCCGCTACCGGCAGCGGTACGTGGACTTGATGGTGAATCCCCGGGTGCGGGAGATTTTCGAGCGGCGGGCGCGGCTGGTGGGAGCCATTCGCGAATTCCTCAACAGCAGAAGATATCTCGAAGTCGAGACGCCCATGATGCAGCCGCTGCCCGGCGGGGCGCTGGCCCGTCCCTTCGTTACACACCATAATGCGCTCAATCTCGACCTCTACCTGCGCGTCGCCCCGGAACTCTACCTAAAACGCCTTCTGGTCGGCGGAGTGGACCGCGTGTACGAGATCAACCGGAACTTCCGCAACGAAGGTATTTCGACTCAGCACAATCCCGAGTTCACGATGCTCGAGTTCTATGAGGCTTACGCCGACTATCGCGACATGATGGCGCTTACGGAGCGCCTGCTGCGGCACGTGGCGGAAGCCACGATCGGGAGGCTTGAATTTGAGTGGTGGGGCCACAAGATTTCCCTGGCGCGCTTCGAGCGTTTGACGATGAAAGAAGCCGTCGTCCGCTTCTGGCCGGAAGGGGCGCAGGCGAAACCGAAGCTGGAAGATTGGGCCGATCCCAAGGCTGTGTTCCGGTGGATCGACACCTACAACCGATGGGCGGAGCAGCCACAGAGCTCGCTGGAGAGAATCCAAGAGGTTGCGAGCGGCACGGACAGGGACACCTCGGCGCCCCGCCAACCCATTGCGCTTCCGGCGGATACGCCGCCCGGCGCGGCCCTCCAGGCGCTGTTTGAGGCCGTGGCCGAGCATCACCTGATTCAGCCGACGTTTATTCTGGATTTCCCGCTTGAAGTCTCGCCGCTCGCCAAGCAAAAGGCTGACGACCCGAACTATGTTGAACGATTCGAGCTGTACGTTGGCGGCATGGAAATCGCCAATGCCTTCAGCGAACTGAACGATCCGGCGGAGCAGCGAGACCGCTTTGAATATCAGCAATTGCTGCGTGACCGAGGCGACCTCGCGGCGCACACGATAGACGAGGATTACATCCGGGCCCTCAGTTATGGCATGCCGCCGGCGGCTGGCGAAGGCGTCGGCATTGACCGCCTGACGATGCTGCTGACCGATTCACACTCCATCCGGGACGTGATTCTGTTTCCGCTGCTGCGGCCGGAAAAGCGCTCTGGCTAGACTTCCGAGTGGGGGCAACGGCGTCGCCAGCTCCCAAGAGAGAATCGGCGACGACTAGCCGGGGACGACTCCCAATGGACATCCAACTGCGCTCCGCCGTTCGCGCTGATGCCGCCGCCTGTGGGCGCATCATCTTCCAGGCATTCCGCGAGATCAACGAGCAGCATGGGTTTGCCTCTTCCTATACGGAGGAAGCGCTTGCCATTCGAGTCGCGGCCATGCAGCTTGACCACCCAGAGGTGTACGGGGTGGTGGCTGAAGCCGGGGGCCGGATTGTCGGCTCCGCCTTTCTGGACGAACGGGCGCTGGTTCGCGGGATCGGCCCGATCACGGTGGACCCGCAACGTCAAGGGGAAGGGATCGGCCGGCGCTTATTGGAGCACATTCTGGGACGGGCCGGGACGGCGCCCGGAGCCCGATTGGTCACGGACGCCTTCAACGGCCAAGCCCTTTCCCTTTACGCTTCGCTGGGGTTCGACGTCAAGGAGCCGCTCGCGCTCGTTTCCGGCCGGCCCCAAGACCACCCCTCGGCTCGCGCTGCGGTCCGCCCGATGACGGCCGATGATCTTGGAGCCTGTGCCGCGCTGTGCGAGCGGGCTCACGGCTTTGACCGTACCAATGAGCTGGCGGATTGCCTCAACGGTCTCTGTCCGGTGGTCGCGCTTGTCGAAGGCCGCATTACGGCTTACGGGTCGGCGCCGACTCTTTGGCAGGCCTGCCACGCGGTGGCGGAGACCGACGAAGATTTAGAGGCCCTTATTTTGGGCACGGCCGCAGTCTTGCGTTCAGCGATTTCTTTTTTACTTCCCACCCGCCAAGCAAGGCTGCTGCGCTGGTGTCTCAGCCAGGGGCTGCGCGTCGAAAAGCCCATGCTGCTAATGTCCATTGGCGAGTACCAGGAACCGCGCGGCGCCTGGTTCCCGTCGGCTCGTCTGTAAACCCGCCTCCCTGGCTGTCGGAATATCCTTGGCGAACCGCGTAGCGTTATTGATAATGAAGACAAGCCATGGGGTTCGAGCTTTTTGTCGCGCTTCGCTATTTGAAAGCCAAACGGCGGCAGGCGGCCATTTCTGTCATCACGGTGATTTCCGTGCTCGGCGTGATGGCGGGCGTGTGCGCGCTGGTGGTGGCGCTGGCGGTCAATAACGGCTTCAAAACGGAGCTGGAGAGCAAGCTGCTTGGCGCGGTGACCGACGTCAACCTGCTACGGGTCAAGAATGATGGGATCCGGCACTACAACCTTCTCACCGAGCGGCTTTCCAAACTGCCGCACGTGGTCGCCGCAGCCCCCGCGATTTATGAGGAAGTTCTCATTTCCAGCCGGCAACGCGCGCAGGGCGCGGTGCTGAAGGGCATCGAGCCCGAAAGCGAGGTGC
>JAKAWO010000049.1 GCA_021827255.1 Acidobacteriota bacterium
AATCTGTGTGAGCGTGGTCCCCGGCCGGCTTCGCGAGAGTTTGACCACGGCAGACCCTCTGGATGCGGCGGCCTTCGTTCTTGCTCTCAGCGGGGCGCTCGAGGAGGCCAACCGGGCGATCCTTCAAAGAGCACAGGCGTCACCCTTCTACGCGGGCATGGGGACTACGGCCACAGCCGCCGGCCTGTTGGGAAGTCACCTCTTTGTAGCTCAAGTCGGCGATTCGCGCGCCTACCTTCAGCGCAAGGGCAAGCTTGTCCAGCTCACCCGGGACCAGACATTCCTCAATTACCTGGCCGATTTAGGTGCCAACCTGCCTGCCGATCTCGAATCGGACGGCCGCCGCAACATTCTGACCCAAGCCGTCGGAACCTCGCTCGGGCTTGACGTGAAAGTGACCCACGTCGAGCTACGGCGTAGCGACCGTATTCTGCTTTGCAGCGATGGGTTGTACGCAATGGTTCGCGGACCTGAGCTTAAGGCATTACTGGATCAGCCGGGCTCTCTTGCGGACCGATGCCAGGCGCTCGTCAACGCCGCCAACGCCAACGGTGGAACGGATAACATCACGGTGATCCTGGCGGAGCTGAACGGCGGCGGCCTTGCCGACCCAAACGGCGAACCGAGGCCGGAAGAATTCAAGCCGCCGCCGGCTCCTGCTCAACCGTGAACATTGCGCAAAATCGGCGAAGGATCTGACTCAGTTGGGGCGCGCTCCGCTCGCCGGCTTTTTCGTGGCAGCACGGGCTCATGCGGCTTCGATTGGAGTGTATAATTTCTATCGGATGGCCGAGAGAGGGCACTTCGTGGACCTTTGGGGCTCACAGGGAAACTGGCGAGTTCGAAGGCCGTGCTGGCCGGCGCACGAATGGCCATCCCTGCGCGGCGTTTGTCCGCTGGGCCTGCTTGTCTTGTTGGCGTTGGGCGGCGCGCAAACACGGAAGGCTGCCGCGGGCAGTTCGCCGGCGGCTGCAGCTTCTTCACCCACCCTCGTTCCGGCGGGCACGCTTCTCTATCTTCGCCTGGAGACCCCGGTTGGCACTACTTCGTCTCGTCTGTTCCAACCGGTCTCCGCAGAAGTTATCCGGCAGGTTTGGAGTGCCTCGAGTGCGGCAGGGGCGATGCCGCAGGTTGTGATTCCCGTAGGCGCAAAAGTTCGAGGAGTGATTCAAGCCCTCATTCCCAGCTCGAATCCCTCCGACCGTGCGGAAATAATGCTGCGCTTCGATCGCCTCGAATTGCCTGGGCGCTCGCCGGAGCCCATCGTCGGCCACTTGAAGGAAGTCGAGAACGCCCGGGAAACCGTTCAGGCCGGCGGGATGATCGTGGGCGTGCTGTCAGGCGAGATGCCCGTCAGCCTCCTTCAAAGCGCCTTAGCGAAGCTGAGCAAGGCCCATCCGCAAGCTGGAGGCGACCTCCAGTCAGCCGATCGGCAGTGGCTAGGGCAAAGCGATACCTCGATCAGCTACCCCGCCGGAACGGATTTGGTCTATGCGCTCGATCAGCCGCTTCCGGTTGAAGGTCATTTCCCTTCGGCCTTCAGCCCCTCATTGCCCGAGGGGTTGGAGGCGTCGGTTCTTGCCGCCCTCGCGGCCGCGCCCCAGCGCGTTTCGAGCAAAACCGGCACGCCGGGCGACCCGATCAACCTTGTGTTCATCGCCAGCCAGGAACAGATTCAAACTGCGTTTCGGCTCGCCGGCTGGAGTCCGGCCGAGAAGATCAATCACCAATCGCTGTGGGACGCGGCCCGGGCGATGATCTCCGACCAGGGTTACCATCAGGCACCGCTGTCCGACCTCTATTTGTTCGGTCGTCCGGAAGATTTAGCGTTTGAAAAAATGCTGAACACGATGGCCAAACGCCACCACATCCGCCTGTGGCGGAGCGGCTCTCGCGCCCCGGACGGCAGAGACATCTGGCTGGGTGCTTCGACGCACGACGACGGCATTGACATTCATCCCGGTGTCATTTCCCATGCCATCGCCCCCGACCTCGACGATGAGCGCAGTAAGGTCGGCGCGGACATGGGCGCCACCCGGACCGTCGCCGCCGAACAGTTGGTTACGCCCGCCCATCCGCTCAGCAGAGGACTGACCGCAACCGGCGGGACATGGAAAACCGACGGGCGCATTTTAGTGATTGATTTCAAGACGGCGTCCCGGACCTTGGCGTCGGGACAAGCCAGGTGACGCGAACGATGATGAGTTCAGACCTCACGCCTCCGTCCAAGGTTGCCGGGTCGTTGACGGGCAAAATCATCGAAGCCGAAATTAAAGTGTCGGTGGACCCAGGGCAGCCATTGCCCCTGGCGTGCGCCCTGTACGCCATCGAGAGCGAGCAGGGCGTTTGGCTTTGCGCTTATTACGGGTTGAACCGCAGCGTGTTCGACTATCTACCCCAGAAGGGCGACGCAGTCAGGGAAGAGGACCTCGGTATCGCCTTCCACTCGAAAGAGCTCATTCATCGGGATCAATACTCTCCAGCGCTGTGGGAAGAGTTCAAAAAAGCCCGCCTGATGGCCTATAGCCGCCACCCGTGAGCAAGCCAAACCGGACGCCGTTCCATTCGCCGGGGAGGGCTTTTTCTTCGCGCTTCCCTCGGCGTGAACGCTTTTCGGACGCCGCGCTCTTGCCAAAAGGCCTCCAATAGAGTATTTATAAAGGGGCTGAATAATTTTGCATGGACAATCTCTACCGCCGCACGCTGATTCTGGATTTATTGAAGCGCGAGCCTGTGGCCACGCAAGCGGAGCTGTGTGAAAGGCTCGCGCGCCAGGGCATCCATGTGACCCAGGCGACGGTTTCGCGGGATATTGAAGAGCTGGGGCTGATCAAGGGGCGCGAGGGTTACAGGCTTCCGGGAGCTGCCGAGGCGGCCGCCGCGCCCCAGCCCTCGCTGCCGGTTATTCTGAAAGAATTTCTTCGCGACGTGCGCCGGGCTTCGAATCTCGTGATTGTCAAAACCCACCCCGGCAACGCGCACTCGGTGGCCGTAGCTCTCGACGCTGAACAATGGCCGGAAGTCGTCGGGACGGTGGCCGGTGATGATACGATCTTTGTCGCCACCCGCGGCGCTCACGAGGCCGGACGAATCCGAAAAAAGATTCTCGATCTCGTGGCGGGCTGACCAGCAGGCTGCCAGCCTCTAGCGAGCGGATGCTAGCAGCGAAGCGCCCAGCCCGCGCAGTGAGCAAACAGCCCCATAACGCTTCCATGGCGGAGGAACCTTTGCCGAAAGTCAACCGAGTGGTGCTGGCATATTCCGGCGGATTGGATACTTCCATCATCATCCCCTGGCTTCGGGAGAATTACGGCTGTGAGGTTCTAGCCATGATCGGCGATGTTGGCCAGGGTGACGATTATCCGGCCCTTCGCCGCAAAGCCTTGGCGAGCGGCGCCCGCAAAGTGCTGGTGGAGGATTTGCGCCAGGAGTTCATCACCGACTATCTGTGGAAGGCGCTTCAAGCGGGAGCGATCTACGAGGGCAAATACCTGCTCGGCACTTCGCTGGCGCGGCCCATTCTGGCGAAGCGGCAGGTGGAAATCGCTTTGCGCGAGGGCGCCGACGCTTTGGCGCACGGGTGCACCGGCAAGGGAAATGACCAGGTGCGGTTCGAGCTGGCCTTCAAGGCGCTGGCTCCGCAGCTCCGGGTGATTGCGCCGTGGCGCGAGTGGGAGATTCAATCGCGCGAGGATGCCCTGGAATACGCGCGCCGGCATCACATCCCCGTCCCGGTCACCCGGAAAGACCTGTACAGCCGCGATCAAAATCTCTGGCACCTGAGCCACGAGGGCGGCCCGCTCGAAACTAAGCTCGGTGAACCGCCCGAAGACGCCTGGAAACTCACTCGCTCCCCGGCGCGCGCGCCCCACCGTGAGACGTCGGTGACCCTTGGCTTTGAGCGAGGTGTTCCAGTGGCCATAAACGGCCGGCCGATGCGTCCGATTCACTTGATCGAGACGCTCAATCACATTGCTTCAGAGAACGGCGTGGGCCGCACCGACCTGGTGGAAAACCGGCTGGTGGGCATCAAATCGCACGGCGCGTACGAAACGCCGGCTGGAACGCTGCTCCATGCCGCGCATCACGAACTTGAGGCGCTTTGTCTCGACCGGGAGACGTTTCACTACAAGCAGCACGTGGCGCTTCGTTACGCCGAACTGGTCTATTACGGCCAGTGGTTCACCCCTTTGCGCGAGGCGCTGGACGGATTCGTTGAGGTAACGCAACGCAACGTGACCGGCGTCGTGACGCTCGGGCTTCGCAAAGGCAACGTCCGGGTCCTCGACCGTCGCTCGCCTTATTCGCTTTATGACGCGGGCATCGCTGCCTTCACCATGGGTGCTGGCTACGACCAGAAGGACGCCGAAGGTTTCATCAATATTCTTGGACTGCCGATCCGCTTGGCCGCGGCCAAAACAGGCCTTCAGAAGCGTTCGAAGCCGGGCCAAAGGAGAGCGGGATGAAGCTCTGGGGCGGACGCTTTTCCGGGCGCCGCGATCCGCTGTTCGAGCGGTTCTCTGAGTCGTTCTCCTTCGACCAGCGGCTGATCCCTTATGATGTGCGCGTCAACCGCGCTTACGTCCGGGCGCTTGGCCGCGCCCAAGTTTTATCCGCCAAGGACGTTCGGGCGCTGGCGGGCGGGCTGGACGCAATTGAGCGTGAAGTGGCTTGCCGTCCAGGGTCGGCGCGCCAGCAATCGAGCGAGGACGTTCATACTTGGGTCGAGGCCCGTCTCGCCCGCGAGGTTGGGGAAGTGGCCAGCCGCTTGCGAACCGGACGCAGCCGCAACGACCTGGTGGCGACCGACACGCGCCTCTACATCCGGGACGCCGTCCGCGAACTCGAACGCGCGGCAGTCGAACTGCTGGAGGCGCTGGTTTTCCAGGCGCGCCAGAACCTTCGCACAATGCTTCCGGGATTCACGCACTTGCAGCCGGCCCAGCCGATTCTTTTTGCGCACTACCTGCTGGCGCATTTTGAAATGCTGAACCGCGACCTCAGCCGCCTGGAAGATTGCCGCGAGCGCGCGGATGAGCTGCCGATGGGCGCGGGAGCTCTGGCGGGCGCCGCTTATTCCCTTGACCGTACTCGCCTGGCGCGCGAGCTTGGCTTCGCGCGTGTTTGCCGCAATAGTCTGGACGCCGTGTCCGATCGCGACGGCGTCTTGGAGTTGCTGTTCGCTTGTAGCCTGACGATGGTTCACCTCAGCCGTTTGGCGGAGGACCTGATTGTTTATTCTTCTCCGACATTTGGCTTTGTTCACATGAGCGACGCCTACTCGACCGGCAGCAGCCTGATGCCACAAAAGAAAAACCCCGACGCGCTCGAGCTGATACGCGGCAAGGCGGCGACGACGATTGGAAAGGTTTCTGGCGCGCTGGCGCTCTTAAAGGGACTGCCGCTCGGCTACGATCGAGACCTTCAGGAAGACAAATCCTCGCTCTTCGAAGCGGTGGATACGACGCGCGATTCGCTGCGCATTGCGGCGCGGGTGATGCGCGCGATCCGCGTCAACGCGGAGCGAATGGCGGCGGAGACGACGCGTGGCTTCTTGACCGCAACCGATGTGGCTGATGAACTTGTCCGGCGCGGCGTCCCGTTCCGAACCGCGCACGAACAGGTGGGGAAGCTGGTCAAGTTCTGCGAGGAGCGGGGGATGACGCTCGCCGAGGTCAACCGGGACGATGCGCGCCGTTTTATTCCAGCTTGGGATTCCAAACTGGCAAGAGCCGCTGAGTCCGTGGAGGATTCTCTCGCCAAACGCAGCGCCATTGGCGGAACAGCGCCATCAAGGGTGCGCAAAGAAATGGTCGTCGCGCAGCGTGTTGTTCGTCGCTGGCGATTGCAATGCGATCGGCGATAGTTGCGCCCTGGGGCACGCCGCCAAAAAAGGAGCCTTATCAATTTTTACTACGGAGTAACGAATGGTTCCCTAACTCGATAAAGAAAACTGAGTGACGAATAAGCTATTTATAATGCGCAACTTAGCTCGGCGATCCCCAAAAGCCTTTATCGCCTTCGTTGAAAAAATGGCTTGACAGCCGTGCTTTGATCCTGTATAAAGTAGCGGAACTTATTGTAGAGTTTTTCCAGAACCGGAACAGTCGAAGAGCTGAAGATTGCGCGTAGCTGTAGCCCAAAACGGAGGGAAAAAGACCATGTCCACAAGACGGATGGTGCAAGGGATGGTGGTAGGAATAGCGATGATGGTGGCTGCATGGATACCGGCGATGGCGGGATCGGCGGCGATCGGGTCGCTGGCGGGCAGCCGGAACGCGACGCTGGCGGGTCAAGCGGCGATCGCGAACACGACGGTTTTTAGCGGCGACACGCTGCACGTTCGGGAGGGAGTGGCCGTGGTGGCGATGGAGGCGGGGAGCCGGATGGTGTTTGGGCGTCAGACGGAGGCCTCGTTTCTGAAGGAAGGCGATGGGGTCGCGGTGCTGCTGGGGAGTGGAGACGTTTCGTTGTACCACCCGGCGGCGGGGCGGGGGATGGCGGTGAAGGCGGGAGAGGTTTCGGTCGAGCCGGCGGCAGGGTACAAGACGCTGGGCGAAGTAGCGATGCTGGGCGGCTCGGTGGTGGTGACGACGAAGGAAGGGTTGCTGAAGGTGGAGCGGGGCGGAGCGACGGAGCAAGTGGCGGCGGGCAAGACGGTGACGGTGCCGCTGACCACGGCTCGCGCGCCCATGCCCACGGCGCCTCCGCCGGCAGGCATTTCAGGCGCCCACATTACTACCGCGACGGCTCTCGGCGTGGGTAGCGTTGCCGCGGGCGGGCTGGCGGCGGTTCTGTCCGGAATCAGCATGTCCCGAGCCGGCGACGCCAATAGCTCGGCGAGCAAAGCCAATTCGACGGCAAGTATTGCTGCCAGCAATGCGGCGGCGGCGACGAGCGCGGCCAACGCGGCGACGAGCGCAGCGAACGCGGCCAATTCGACGGCCAACAGCGTGGGTTGCGCGCTGAACAATTTCGCCAACAGCCAAGGCAAGGTGAGCCCTTACATGCCGCCTGCGAGCATGACTTGCCCGTAAGCGTGGCCTGAACCGAGCGGATGTAACTAACGGGCGGCGGCCTCAGGGTCACCGCCCGTTTATTGTTTTTCCTGACACCCTGGATAACTTGCGCTTCCTCAAATCGTCCTCATAGTCCGAGACTTGACTTATCCTTGCGCTTCAGCTTCTGGTTGAGCATGTGGTTTCGGCCATGTTCGTTTCCAGCCTCTCTGCCTTAAGCGCCGGGGATTTATTTGGCGCGGCCAGCACATCACGAACCTTCGGCTGAGCATCGGGCGTTCCGATCGGGAGCCCCGTCATGACGGAATAGGCAAAGGGAGCCAGCGTGCCGATCATCGAAGCCCTTCTCTTGCTTGTTGTCGTTTCCCGAACCCTCGGTGAAATTTCGGAGCACTATGGCCAGCCGGCCATGCTCGGTGAAATTGGCGCGGGGGTCGTGTTGGGACCTTCTGTCCTGGGCGTGATCAGTTACACGCCTGGAATCAAGGCGCTTGCGGATTTGAGCGTTTTGCTCCTGGTTTTTCTGGCGGGGATGGAGACAGATCTGGAAAGCCTCTGGAAATCCTTCCGCGGCCGCTCCAGCTTTGTCGGGATCGCCGGTTTTCTGCTGCCCATGCTCCTAGGGATTGGCGCCGGCCTGGCTTTCGGCTTGGGCGTGACAAGGTCCGTCTTTACAGGCCTCTGCATTGCCATCACGGCGTTGCCTGTGAGCGCTCGGATTCTCATGGACCTTGGCAAACTGCAGACCGAAGTGGGCCAGAAGATCATGTCGGCGGCGGTTTTCAACGACGTGACTTCACTCTTGATCCTTGGCGTCATTCTTGATGTGAAGGGAAAGGGAGGGACCGCCGGGACGGCCTTCTTGTCCATGGGCGTAGCCATGGCCAAGGCGCTTGCCTTTATGGCGGCGATCATCGTCGTCGCCCGTCTCGTCCGACATTATTCTTCCCAACTCTTTTTGCGGTCCCACAACTTGTTGGACCGGCTGTTATTGAAGTTCAAGGGAAGGGAATCGGCATTTGCCGTTGTCCTTCTGTTCGTGATCGCCTTTGCGACCTTTTCTCAGATCCTCGGCTTGCAGTTCATCGTCGGAGCCTTTTTCGGCTCGATGCTCCTGAGCTATGAAGTCCTGGGGAAGGTCAAATTCGCTGAGGTTCAGAAGACGGCGTCCGACATCACCATGGGCTTTCTTGGGCCTATTTTCTTTGCGGCCATTGGCCTGGAGTTCGATGCCGCCAGCTTGAAGCACTGGGGGTTGGTGGCCGCGGTTTTATTGGTGGCGTTTGCAGGGAAGATCTTCGGGGGCTACGCCGGCGGCCGCCTGGCGCACTTGACGAAGACAGAAAGCTGGGCCGTGGGGATTGGCCTGAATGGCAGGGGAATTATGGAACTCGTCATCGCGAATATCGCTCTATCGAATGGCTTCATTGGCCAGAGGCTTTTCACGATCCTGGTTCTGATGGCTGTGGTGACAACCTTTGTGACGCCGCCGCTTCTCAAGAAGGCCTATGCCCAGATGCCCTCCGTGGATTCAGAGGAGGCCCACAAGGCTCCATAGGGGTCAAACCGCGCATCTCGACGCGCCGGTGCAGCACGCGCTGACACATGCTCACGAGGATGTCGCTATGGCGCGGGCCATTTGAGGTCTGAGGACGCCGATTCGGGCGAGCATGCCTGTTGACCTGAGCGCCCCGAGACGGGCATTCTAGCCACGTGTGAATGGCCTATGGCTCCTTTTCATCTGTTGTTCCCCGTTTCCGTCCTGGCAGGTTTTGTCGGAGCCATGAGCGGCTTGGGAGGTGGAGTGGTTCTCATCCCCGCCCTCACTCTGCTTGGCGTGGATATCAAACACGCCATCGCCGTCAGCATTCTTTGCATCATTGCCACCTCCTGCGGGTCCGCTTCAGCCTATGTGCGAAATCACATCCCCAACCTGAAAGTGGGCATGTTTCTTGAGATGTTCACTGTTCTTGGGGCGCTGACCGGCGCCAGCGTCACCCTGGTTATCTCCCCGCAGCCGCTTTACATCGCTTTTGGGCTTGTTTTGCTGGGCTCGTGGCTTGCGCTCTTGCTGGCTGGCCGCCAGAGCTGGCACGATGGCCCACAGGACTCGATGTCCCGCTGGCTGGAACTCGAAGGAAGTTATCCCGACGATGCCGTGGGCCAGACGATTCACTATAAAGGTCGTCGCGCCTATCTGGGGGCTCCGGCGATGCTTGGCGCGGGCATTATCGCCGGGTTGTTGGGCATTGGCGCGGGCGCCGTCAAGGTTCTGATCCACGATCTCGTGATGGGCCTTCCGCCGAAGGTGTCCACCACGACGAGCAACCTGATCATTGGGGTCACCGCGCTTGCCGGGACCAGCGTTTATTTGGCTGCCGGACTGATTAATCTGGGGCTGGCTGCGCCCGTCATTTTAGGAGTTGTTCTGGGCGCTTTTATTGGCACTCGTTTGCTGGTCCGGCTGACCAACCAGGCCGTTCGCCGGTTCTTCCTGTTTGTCTTGTTGATCCTGGCCGCTGAAATGATTGCCCGAGGGATCAGAGGCGCTTAGCGATGGGCTCAGGCAAACTTCGCGCCGAGGCGGATTTGAGGCGGGAGACGCTACCCCAGTATAAAATGGATACGGTTGTAGGCTATACCTTGCAGGCGGGCGTTCTGCTGAGTCTGGCGCTCATCAGCGCCGGATTGATTTGGAAATGGGTCGCCACAGGAGGGCTCGTGTTCGATTACCGCCTCCGTGGAATGAATCTGTTCCATCTTGCGGCTCAGCAGTTCCGTCTGGCCGCGCATGGCACGGTCCGGCCCCGCTTGTTGGTCAACCTCGGAGTGATCGTGCTGCTGCTGACGCCTTATTCCCGCGTGCTCGCATCGGTGGCGTACTTTACAGCGATTCTGAAGAACTGGAAATATTCTTTGTTCACTTCTGTGGTCTTCATCGTCCTGACCTACTGCCTTTTCCTTCGCTAACCCGGGGTTGTGGCCCGCCGGACCCCGCAACCTCCCTGCGATTAAAAAAAGCCCCGCGAATCAGCGTCCCGTTCGCGCGCCGGACTCAAAAGCCGCGGTGAAGAGAAAAGAACCTGCCCGGGCCCCCCTCCTTTCATTCCACCCCAAATTTCTTGAAGGCGTAATACTTTGGAAAGTCCATGAGAAGCGTGAAAATCGCCGAGAACGCCACCACGTCCAGGACTTGGCCGAGCTTGAGAGCGGGGACAATCACTCCGTACACGCCCACGAGGACAAAGGCGATCGTCGCGCCTGCGCTGGAAGCAATGAGCGCCTTTCCGGGAACCGAACTCCAAAAGAAGCGCCTTTCGCGGACGATTAGGACTCTGAATTGACTTGTGAAGACCAGCATCAGCATCACAAATGTCTGGAGTTGTTCCAAGCTCATGCGGAAGTAGTCGGCTCCCCACACCAGAGCGATCACCCCCTCCACGACGAGCAACCCGCCGACGACCAGCGAGGCGAGGGTGATGTTCTTCACGTTCCAATTGTTGGGCGAGACGGTGTGGGTGACGTTGTCCGTGGCGAGGGACATGGTGACGAAATCGTTGGCAAATACCAGAAGCGCCATCCCGAGGAGCGTCAGCACCATTTCGTGGATTAAGAAAAACCCGATCGTGAGCAGACCGACCACCTGAATGACCTTGGTGACTTTATTGATGACCCAGGTCAGCATGCGCTGGTAAGTCTCGCGGCTTCTCTTGACGGCGTCCACAATGACGCTGACGCCCGGTTGAGTGAGGACGACGCTCGCCGAAGCCTTCGCAACGTCGGTCGAATTACTGACCGCGATCCCCATCTCGGCCTGCTTCAGCGCGGGCGCGTCGTTGACCCCGTCGCCCGTCATGCCCACCATGTATCCTTTCGACTGAAGGAGCTTGACGATCTGGTATTTGTCCTCCGGATAGATTTCGGCGAAGCCGTCACTCGACGCCGCCTTTTCCGCCTGCTCATCTTCGGTCAGGCCTTGCAGTTCGCCGAGCCGGATAATATTCGTCCCGATGCTTACTTGACCGGCGATCTGACGCGCGATCGGCAGACTGTCTCCGGTCAGCATAATCGGCTTCACGCCGAGCTCTCGAATCTCTTCAATCATTCTTCTCGAGTCCGGCCGGGGCGGGTCGGCAAGCGGAAGGAGACCGACAAGTTTCAGCCGCTCGGGGTCGCCGTTCACAGATTGGGCGACGGCAAGCGTTCGATGGCCTTTCTGTGAGAAGGTTGCGATCTTTTCGTCAACCTCGGCCAGCGTGGTGGCGTCCATTCCTTGGCACATGGATAGAATCACCTGAGCCGCTCCTTTGACGACTCGATACTGCCGTCCCTCGCTCTCCACCATGGCCTCGGTGCGCTTGATCGCCGGGTTGAACGGGGTGTAGGAAATCTGCCGATCGGAGTTGAGGCTGACGCCTCTGTCCTTGGCGCACTGCAGGATCGCGAGGTCAATCAGATCCATTCCCTCCGCCCGCGAGGCCAGCACGGCCGCGCGGATTACATCGTCGCTGGCGAAGCCTGAGAAGGGAATGCTGTCCGCTACGGCCAACTGGTTCTGTGTAATGGTCCCGGTTTTGTCGAGACACAAGACGCTGATGGAAGCGGCATCTTCAATCGAGTCGAGCCGGGTGACCAGAACTCCTTCCTGGGCCAGCGTCATTCCAGTGGCCGCCTGGACGATGGTCATGACGGCCGGCAAGGCCACCGGAACGGCCCCCATCAGGAACACCACAATGAACGTCACAATCAGCAGAAATCTCATGTGCATCGTGAACGCGTAGAGCGCCACCACCAGCGACGCAGCGATGCCGAGGTACATCATGTACCTCACGATCGCCATCATAATCTCTTCCTGATGCGATTTCGGCTTGGCGATCTTCACCAGCTCAGCGGTTTTACCGAAGTAGGTGTTCGGCCCCGTGTTGACCGCGACGCACCTGGCTTCGCCGCGCCGTACCACCGCGCCCGAATAAACCACGTCCGCGACCTGCTTTTCGATCGGAAGGGACTCGCCCGTCAGCGCGGACTCGTCAATCGAGAGGTCGCCGCTGATGATCTTGGCGTCGGCGGGGATAATATCGCCCAGCTTGACGAGCAGAACGTCGCCGGGCACAATTCCACCCGCGTCCTCCGTTGCCCACTCGCCCCCGCGGAGCACTTTCGCCTTGATGGCCAGCCGCTGCTTGAGCAGCTCGACCGCCTTTTGCGATCCGCGGGCGTGTAGAAAGCCGATGATCGCGTTGATGGTCAGCAGGAAGAAAATGATGATCGCCTCAAGTTCATGCTCCAGCAGAACAGAGAGCCCCATGGCGAGTTCAAGCAGCCACGGCATGGGCCCCCAGTAACGGCTCAGGAACTCGATCACTTGGCTCTTCTTCTTTTCTGTGATCTCGTTCCGGCCGAAAAAAGAGAGACGCTCCTTTACGCTTGAACTGGAAAGCCCATTTTCGGTTGATTGAAGAAATGCGAAGGTGTCTGGGAGGGAAAGAGTTTTGAATTCAGACGTTGGCTTGACTTGGAAATCCATTCTTGGTTGGCCTCATAAGACATAAGATATAAAACGGATGTTCGATGCCTAGATTCAATGTTAGGCTGGGTTCCATTTTAACCTCCTGACGGCTCAAAATGCTACAGTGCCTAACGTTTCGCGGGTGCGCGACATCGAAGTGGGGATTCGTTGGGTTTCTTTTTTGTCACCTTTAACCGGGCGTATGTGAGACGCTCGGTTCAAGGAGGCTCGACATGCCTGAGCGCGTGGCTGAGTGGCTGGACCCGGAGGCTGCCAGGCTGCGGCGAATCTCAGAGCTTGGCGATTTCCGACCGGGTTCGATTAACACCACCACCGGCCGTTCTGGTAACCCTCACT
>JAKAWO010000050.1 GCA_021827255.1 Acidobacteriota bacterium
AAGGTAACCGTGGGATAGAGCATCCTGTAACAGACCGAGACCCGTTCCAAGGAAAATTCCGAAAATCTTGTCGCGACGAGCCACAGAAAAGTAGATGATGACGAGCAAAGGGAATTCAAACAGTCTTGCCAGAGGGATAACCGACGGCAGCGTGACTTGCAGCAAAACCGATCCGAAGATCGCGAGCCAGAGGAGAGCCGGCCGGACGCGGGACGCTCGGGCAGCTTTAGGGAGGCTCATCAAAGGAATTGCGCCCCATCCATCACGTTCCGGCCGGCCACACCCCTCAGAAAGCCGCCTGACGCAGCCAAGGCCGCGCTTAGGGGTGAAGCGTGTGCCGAACCATCCTTTTCTCAGCCACAGGCTTCAGCATGACCAAGACCTCTTCGAGCCGATTCAGGTCCACCGCGGGCCGCACCTCGATCTGCTTGTAGATATTTCCGTCCTGCGCGCGGATCACCGTTCCCATCATCAGCCCTCTCGGATAGATTTGGTCCAACCCGGAGGTAAGGACGGCGTCACCAGGGACAACCTTTTCATCATCCATGACGTACCGCATTTCGCAGAGCCCGTGGCTCATGCCTCGCAAGATTCCCTGGACGCCGCTGCTTTGGACCAAGCCGCCGGCCCCGCTCGAAGGGTCCGTGAGGAGCAGCACTTGCGCGGTATGGCGGTAAGCGGCGGCAATTTTGCCCACCACCCCCTGCGGTGTAATGACCGGCATCTCCCTAGCCACCCCGTCGGCTGATCCCCGGTTGATGAAGACGGCTCCCGATCCTGGATCGGGGCTCCACGCGATGACCTGAGCAGCAACACTCGGATAACTGAGGTGCGCCTTAAAGCCCAACAGCGCGCGCAACCGGTTGGCCTCCGCGGCCCGCACCGAGAGCAGTTGAAGCCGGATTTCATCCCCAGCCAACTGCGCGCGCAGTTGCTGATTCTCGCTTCGCGCTCTCCACAGGCTTTCCCCCGTGCGCGCCACACTCGCTCCCGATCCCGCCACCGCGTGAACGCCCCGCTCGAGAGGCGCAAAAACAGCGGTAACCCAAACCTGGACCAGGCGCACATTTCGGCCGCGAGTAATCTGGACTGAAAGCAGCAGGAGCTGCGCCAGCAAAACAGCCAACAGTACAAAAAACGCCCCGCGCCGCGCCACAAACGCGTGCATGCGGTCGCGCGACCGCCGATCGAAGCGGCTTGAAAGATCGCCGGAGTCAGTCCAGTCCGAATCCAACATGCTTGACCGCTGGAAGCAGGAAACCGATCCCGCCCAGGATGACCGCGTTTCGCCTCTCTGAAGTCCCCTACAGCGGCGAGGGGTCGTTCCGCGCAGCCGGAGTTATTCTATCGCAACCCGGCGCAACAGGTTGAAATCGGTCAGCATGCGGCCCGTCCCCAGCACCACCGAGGCCAGCGGATCCTCGGCAATGGAAACCGGCAACCCGGTCTCCTCGCGGATGCGCTTGTCCAGATTTTTGAGCAGAGCTCCGCCGCCTGTGAGCACGATGCCACGGTCGGAAATGTCAGCCGAAAGCTCGGGCGGCGTGCGCTCCAGCGCCACTCGAATGGCATTCAGAATCGTGGCGACGCACTCCGAAAGGGCGTCACGAATCTCCGAATCGTCTATCGTGATGGTCTTCGGAATCCCTTCCAGCAGATGACGCCCTTTAATTTCCATCGTCAGCGGCTTTTCCAGCGGGTAGGCCGACCCGAGCTCCATTTTTATTTGTTCCGCCGTGCGCTCACCGACCAGAAGGTTGTACTTCCGCTTTAGATACGCCGTGAGGGCCTCATCCATCTCGTTGCCAGCCACCCGCACGGACCGGCTATAGACGATGCCCGAAAGTGAAATCACCGCGATATCCGTGGTCCCCCCGCCGATATCTACGATCATGCTTCCGGAGGGTTCTGTAATGGGGAGGCCGGAGCCGATCGCCGCCATCATCGCCTGCTCCACCAAATAGACTTCGCTCGCTTTGGCGCGGAACGCCGAGTCCTGCACCGCCCTTTTTTCTACCTGTGTGATCTCCGAAGGCACCCCGATGACGATCCGAGGATGGACGAACATTTTGCGGTTATGAGCCTTCTGGATGAAATAGTTGAGCATCTTCTCGGTGACTTTGAAGTCGGCGATGACCCCGTCTTTGAGCGGACGGATGGCGACGATGTTGCCCGGGGTCCGGCCCAGCATTTCCTTGGCTTCGCGCCCCACCGCTTCGATCTCGCCGGTGACCTTGTTGATGGCGACAATGGAGGGGTCGTTGACTACAATGCCTTTGCCCTTTGCGTACACCAGAGTGTTCGCCGTCCCCAGATCAATGGCCAGGTCGGAAGAGAAAACACTAAACACGGAACGGAGGTTCATGGGCTGCTGAAAGCCTTTCCGGATGGAATGGGGTAACCCGCGCCGGGCCGGATCATTCGATCACGACAGTTTTGCGGATCGTCTTGGTATTGCCATGACGGTCTTGCGCCGTAATCGTAATTTCATTCGAGCCCTTGGACGGCAGGGGCGCTGTAAAGTGCCGGAACGTTCCGTCGGGGGCGATATTAAAAACTTGCTCGTTGTTAATGATCACGGTCGAGCCCGGCGCCGTCCGGCCGACGATCTCGACCACGCTCCCATGCTGAATAATTCGCGTGATTTCTAGGAAAGCCTCGTGGCCGGTCGAAACCTGCTGCACCAAATTGAAGCGGTTGGCGATGGAGGGCTGGCTCGCCGTGCCGCGCGCATCAATCGAAGCGACGGCCCAATAATAAACTCCCTCGTCCAAGCCGGATATATCCACTGAAGTCCAACCCCGAATCGTCTTATCCACAATCAAGTTGGAAAACATGCCCGACGGCGAAATCATGAAATGGTATGCCGTCGCTCCAGCAACCGCTGACCACCGAAATTCGATCTGGGTGGACCGCGGATCCTTCGCCACGGTGAGCGCCATGTTGACGGGAGAGATCAAAGACGGCGGCGCGATGACCTTCTCTCGAACCATCCCGGGCTGCTGCGAGGAGAACTTGACGCCTTCGTACTGTCCCAGGCTCAGCGTCATGGATCCCCGGGTGACGTTTGCGTTGCCCGCGTCGATGGTTAGCTGATGGACATCCGTTCGCGGATCGTTCTGCACCACCGCGCGGCTCTCTTGGCCGAGCGAGGCAACGGCGTCCGAGAAGGAAACCTGGGAGGTTGACCCTGGAGCTTCAAACCGGCCCGTTGCCAGATCCACGGTGCCCGAGGTCACCTGGACAGCGACGTGGGTTGCCCGCGTGACAGGGTCCTGTCCGCTCTCTTCCACGACGATCAGGGAATTCGGCTTCAACAGATAGTTTGTTCCGTCAGCAAAAATAATGCGAGCCACCCCATCGCTTCCCGTCTGCACAAAATCGCCCCGCTCGAGCGCGGTGTTGTAGTCGGCATTCATCCATTGGGGCGACTGAGGCTTTTTCACCCGCACCGCTCCGTCAATATTGACAAAATGAGCTTCTCGCTTGGAAGGCGCCGCTTCCTTCTCGCCCGTTCTCACCAGGCCCGCCGTAAGGGCGCGAAGAGCGCTTTCAGCCTTGAGGCTGAAGTAGTTCGGGGCGATAAGATAGCAGATCAGACCGACGATCACTAAGCCCAGCGACGAGTACAAGGCAATCGTGCGGTAAGAGATCGTCGTCCACTCGACCTCGACCTTGCGGCCTTGCTCTGGCGCGGGCGGCCTGGTGACTATACCCATGCTGGCAGCGACCAGAAAACATTTTTGACCAAACCCCATATCAGGTCAAGCAGATTCCTCCCCTCCGCGCTGTCAACGGCGCGTGTTGAAAATCGGGAGGGCGTCTCCGGTTAATCGTTTTCGGCTCCTGGCAAGTAGAGTCCCAGACCACGCTCGAAGTGCTCGGGGCCAACGAGGCCGGGGAAGCGGGGGACGAAGCGCAAGGCCCAACGCTCGGCCGGCTGGAAATTCTCGGCTTCATAAACCCACCCGTAGTTTCTTCGCAGGCGCCGCTTGTGCAGCCAACGGTGGTGGCGCAGTAGAACTTCCCAGTTCTTCGCGCCCGGCACCGCTTCCACTATCCACCCGACCCAGACCGCTGAAATTACCATCCCCGGGTGGCGCCGCGCCCAAGGCACCTTGCTGAATGGCCGGCCGAGAGGGTTGTCTCGCGGGCATTGCGGTTCGACGGAAGATGGGGTTGCGCTGGGCGGAGCGGACGGCCGTGGGGGGCTTGGGAATCAGAAACCCGCCGCACAAAAAGGGGCGCCGAGGCTACGAGTTTATGCCCGCGCCGCTTTGGCCGCCTGGGGGACGAAAGTCATCTCGCCTTTCTTCGGATCGGCGTCCACGGTGAGCGTCTCGCCGGGCAGGACTTCGCCTTCTAGCAGCTTCATGGCCAGCGGATCCTGAATCAGCCGCTGGATGGCGCGCTTCAAGGGCCGGGCCCCGAATTGCGCGTCGTAGCCCTCGCGCGTCAGAAGTTGGCGAGCGCGGTCGGTCACATCGATCGAAATTTTGCGCTCCGAAAGGAGCCTTTTGAGATTCTGCAACTGAAGATCAATGATTTTTGCAATCTCCGCTTGACCGAGCGGGTTAAAGATCACGATTTCGTCCACACGGTTCAGAAACTCAGGGCGGAAGTGCTCAAGCAAGGTTTGGTGGATGCGGCGCTTCAAATCCTCGCTGATGGTGGCGGCCTGAAGGCCGCCGCTACGGTCATCGCTGCGGCTCAGCGCCTCATGGATCATTTGACTGGCGATGTTGGAAGTCATGATGATGACCGTGTTTTTGAAGTTCACGGTGCGCCCTTGCCCGTCGGTCAGGCGCCCTTCATCAAGGATTTGGAGAAAGAGATTGAAAACGTCCGGGTGGGCCTTTTCGATCTCGTCAAATAGAATGACGCAATACGGCCGGCGGCGAACGGTCTCGGTCAACTGACCGCCCTCTTCATAGCCGACGTAGCCCGGCGGCGCGCCAATCAGACGCGCCACGGCGTGCTTCTCCATGTATTCGGACATGTCGATGCGCACCATGGCGCGCTCGTCGTCAAAGAGGAACTCGGCGAGGGCGCGAGCCAGCTCCGTTTTGCCGACGCCGGTCGGGCCGAGGAAAATAAGACTGCCGATCGGCCGCTTAGGATCGGCGAGGCCGGCGCGGCTGCGGCGCACGGCGTTGGCGGCCAGCTTGAGCGCTTCGTCCTGGCCGACGACGCGCCGGCGCAGCCGCTCCTCCATCTTGACCAACTTGGCCAGCTCACCTTCCAGCATCTTGGCGACCGGGATGCCAGTCCATTTAGAAACGATGCGCGCCACGTCCTCTTCATCCACTTCCTCTTTCAGCATGCGGCCGGATTTTCCCTTGGCTTCGAGCCGAGCATTGGCCTCGGCAAGCTGCTTTTCGAGCGCGACCAGCTTGCCGTAGCGGATTTCCGCCGCCTTGTTCAAGTCGCCCTCGCGGGTGGCGCGCTGCTCGTCCACCCTGGCTTGCTCGATCTCTTCCTTGAGGGAGCGGATCCGGGTGATGATTTCTTTTTCGCCCTTCCAGCGAAGTTTCAGTCGGTCCGATTGTTCCTGGAGCTGAGCCAGCTCCTTTTCAAGCCGGTCCAGCCGTTCTTGCGACGCCGCATCGTCTTCCTTCCTGAGCGCTTGCCGCTCGATCTCGAGTTGCGTCATGCGCCGCTCGATCTGATCAATTTCGGTCGGCACCGAGTCAATTTCAATACGCAGGCTGGACGCTGCCTCATCAATCAGATCAATCGCCTTATCGGGCAAGAAGCGGTCGCTGATATACCGGTTTGAGAGCACCGCGGCGGCGACAATGGCCGAGTCCTTGATCCGCACGCCGTGGTGGACTTCGTAGCGTTCCTTGAGTCCTCGCAGGATGGCGATTGTGTCCTCGACCGAAGGCTCGCCGACCCAGACCGGCTGGAAGCGACGTTCGAGCGCCGCGTCTTTCTCGATGTGCTTTTTGTACTCGTTGAGCGTGGTGGCGCCGATGCAGCGCAACTCTCCGCGCGCCAGCGCCGGCTTGAGCATGTTCGAGGCGTCCATCGCCCCTTCGGCCCCGCCCGCCCCCACCAGCGTGTGTAGCTCATCAATAAAGAGAATGATCTGCCCGCTCGACCCCTCAATCTCCTTCAGCACCGCCTTCAGGCGATCCTCGAATTCCCCGCGATATTTCGAGCCGGCCACCATGGCGCCCAGATCCAGCGCCACGATCCGCTTCGATTTGAGGGATTCGGGCACGTCCCCGGCGACCATGCGCTGCGCGATGCCTTCGACGATCGCGGTTTTGCCCACCCCGGGCTCGCCGATGAGCACGGGATTGTTCTTGGTGCGCCGCGAGAGAACCTGAATCACCCTGCGCACTTCGTCGTCGCGCCCGATGACCGGGTCGAGCTTGCCACGCCGCGCCAGCTCCGTAAGGTCGCGCGCGTATTTTTCCAGCGCCTGGTACTTGGCTTCCGGGTTCGGATCGGTCACCCGCTGGGCGCCGCGAACCGCCACCAGCGCCTTCAAAATGGCGTCGTGCGTCACCCCCAGCCGGCTCAGAATTTGACCGGCAGCGTCAGCGGTCTGCCGCGCCAGCGCCAGCAGGAGGTGCTCCGTGGAGACGAACTCATCCTTGAATTGTTCTGCCTCCTTGAAAGCACGGTCGAACGTCTCTTTGAGCGTTGAAGATAGATAGTGCTCCGTCGTGCCGCCCACCTTGGGGAGCGTCTCGATGACTTTCTCTGCTTCGCGAGACACCGAGGGTGGCTGAACCCCTAGCCGCTCGAAGATGGCTGGCACAATCCCCTCCGGCTGCTCCGCCAGACCCATCAGCAGGTGGACCGGTTGGAGCTGCTGGTTGCCATACCGCGAGGCGAGCTCCTGCGTCCCCTGCATCGCCTCCTGGGCTTTGATCGTAAATTTGTCGAAGCGTGTGGGCATCAAGTTATTCCTAATTGATTATAAGACCCTTTGGCCTCCGCTTGCGCGACCCTTGCCGGAAATGCCAAAACCTCCGGTGGCAGGGATGCTCGCCCGCCCCCCTGGGAGTTCCGGCGCCGACCCACTGCTCGATCAGCCGCACGGGGGGGAAAACTGAGCCGTGCCCGCACTTGTTTCAGGAGCGGGCGCGGCTCAAAAAGCTCAGGTTTCAAACCACCTGCAGGGTCAATTGCGCGCCGTGGCAGCTTTGGCCGCTTCCTCTGCGCCGGAGATTTTGATGATCTTCGGCTTGGCCTCTTCGCGCTTTTGCAAGGCGAGGGTCAGCACGCCATCCTTGTATTCCGCCTTGACGTGCTCGGAATCCACCGAGGCGGGCAGGATGAAGCTTCGGGTGAATGAGCCGTAGGAACGCTCGACCAGATGGTAGTTTTCCTTTTTGACCTCGTTCTTGAATTTCCGCTCGCCCTTCAAGTACAGGGTTCCATCCTGGATGCGAGCCTCGATGTCCTTGGGATCAACGCCTGGCAGCTCGGCCTTGACCACGATGCTGGTGTCGGTCTCATAGACATCCGCTGCCGGAGACCAGCCGTGCAGGCCAACCTCACCTTCATCGAAAAAGCGCGAGAAGGTTTCATTGAAGAGCCGGTTCAGCCGGTCCTGGGTTGTCACCATGTCCCGAAATGGTTCCCATCTAACAATCGCCATTGTTTTATCCTCCTTGGTTATATTAGCCAGATAGAATAATATGATATTAGCGTTGTATTGTCAATAATTATTTTATGTTTATTTTCTGTAAGTTACAAGTACTTACAAACCTATGATAGCCTGAAAATTGCCAAAACTACCTCCCATCTCATGACCGTGCGAGGGCAATGAAGACACTTTGCCATCAGAAAAGTTGCATTATTGCTCGCGGTGAAGCAGTCCAACGAGCAGCAAACGAATCAGAACCCTCCAGGGTTCGAGCTTGATACCTTAAAACCTCGAGAGTTGGAAACTCCGGTGGCTTGGAATGAGCGTGAGGCGCCGTGCGATCCTCGGCTTGGCCGCGACTCAAGATTTTGGCATCCAAAGTAAATAGGGTTGCGGACCGGGGCACGGCAAGGTGCTCAGCGTGAGATTTTGCTTGCAAAGTCGCTCGAGTCCTGATATTTGGAAAAGTGCATTCGTATGTGCAGGGCTGAAGAGAAGGATTTGGGGCTTCGAAAGCGCGACCTTCCGAAGCTTAGGGATCCGGTTGCCCGATCCGTGCGTGAGGTCTGAATCTCTCGCAATAAAATGTCGAGGTTTTTCGGCGATGAAGAAAATATGTGTTTCTCTAACGCTCTTAGTTCTTGCCGGCGTCACGGCCATGACGCCGGCGCAGGCCGATCCGGCTGGCGCTGGCGCGCCGCAAGCGGCGGCAGCCGCCAAGCAGCCCCAATGGAAGAGCCGCGCGGAATACGACGCCTTCGAGGCGTTCGTGAAGCAGACCGATCCGAGTAAAAGGCTCCCGCTCATCCAAGCCTTTCTTCAGAAATATCCAAACTCCGACTTCAAGGCCAACGCTTTGGTCGCTGAGATGCAGACCTACGTGCAGCTCGACAATAGCGCCAAGGCGATTGCGGCGGCGAAGAAAGTCCTGGCCGCGAATCCGGATCAGTTGGACGCGCTAGCCTATTTGAGCTTCACGTTCCCTTACACCTACAAACCCACCGATCCCGACGCCGCCACGCAATTGAGCCAGGGCTTGGCCGAAGCCCAGCACGGGCTCGAAGTCCTTCAGAATTTTAAGAAGCCTCCCGGGGTCACCGATGCCCAGTTCCATGCCTACATCCAGCCGAAGCGGGCGATCTTCAACACGGCCATCGGTTTTGCCAACTTTCAACAGAAGAACTACGCCGCCGCCATAGCGCCCCTTCAAGCGGCCATGCAGGATCGACCCAAAGACCCGCTGACCCTCTCGCTGCTGGGGCAGGCCTATATCAGCGCGACCCCGCCGGACTTCAACAACGGGATCTGGTATCTGGCTCGCGCCGCGGCGCTGGCAAAGGACGCCAGCAGTCCCAACGCCCCTCAGCTTGAGAAGTTTTATAGCCAGGTGTACGAAAGCCGGCACGGCTCGAATCAGGGCGAGAAGGAAGTGCTTGCCCAAGCCGGGTCGTCTCCCGCGCCGCCCGCCGGTTTTAATGTCACTCCGCCGCCCAAGCACAAGCCGACCGGCGACAAGAACCTCGACGCTTTTTATCAGCTGGAGGACGCCCTGATTGTCGGGGGTGACACCGCTCGTCAGAACTGGAAGCAGTTGCAAGACCAGCCGATCGGCTTGGTCGGGACCGTGGATAGCGTCCAACCCGGATCGGATCCGGGCACCACGCTGGTCAACGTGGACATCACGCCCAAGGCCAAGTCAGAAGCGGGCGTGTATAACATTCAGCTTCAGGACTCGACCCAGCCGGATGCCAAGCTCTTGCAGCCGGGCGATCCCGTGCAGTTTCAGGGAACCTTGGCGGCCTACACGGCGGCGCCGACCTTCTACTTGACCGTCTCTGACGCCAAGATTAATGCTGAAGTTTTGAGGATGGCGGCGGAGCGGGCCAAGGCCAATCAGGAAAAAGAAAAAACGCGCCGGCCGGTACGTCGCCGTCCGACCTGATGCATCCGCCCATGCCGGGCTGAGCCCGATCGAACGGTGTCCAGCAAAACAACTGGGCAGCGGATAGACACGCCTGATGGTTTTCTGACCGTGGGCTTTTGGGGGGATATTTGGGGGCAATGTCGCATGTCCGACGGCTGCCCATTACGGACCGAATCTTCTTTGTCACGGCTAATCTGCGACGGCGGGCGGGTGGCAGGAAGGCCGACCCTGTGGGAAATGACTGGAAAGGACCTTGACGCCGCCAGCGACGCCCGCCAAGAGCCGCAGGCCGAAGTGAGGGAGATTCCGGACGTTCTAAGCACGCTCTCGGTCCCACCCATCAGCATGGACATCTACCAGTTTCCCGTCGTCGAAGCGGCGCAGTGAGCGGCGAATTCTAGATGACCAAAGACTCTCCGAAAAGGAAAGGGGTGAACATTACGGAGTTCGTTTTCGGAAAAGGGCGGGCGGTCAAATGCGGAATCCCAGGGTTAGCCCTCATGCTGCTCATGGCCGTGCAATCGGGTCTGGCGCAGGCGAAGACGGATGTTCCTCCCATTGTGCCGGGCGCAAAACCCGTCTTCGTAGAGCACGTTAAAATTTACGGCGAGGCGCTGGAAGGCAACCTTGAGGGCGACGCTGTGGACCGCGATGCCATCGTATTCCTTCCGCCCAGCTACATGAAGGACAAGCATCGCCGCTACCCCGTCCTGTATGCGCTGCACGGTTACTCCATTGGCGCGCAGCAATGGACCCACGAGATCCATCTGCCGCAGACGATCGAGGGTGCTTTCGCCCGGGGCGCCCAACAAATGATTGTGGTGCTGCCCGACTCGAAGACCCTCTATGGCGGCTCGATGTATTCGAGCTCGGTAACGACCGGCGACTACGAACGCTTCATAGCTCACGACGTGGTTTCGTATATGGACGCTCACTATCGGACCCTTCCCAACCGTTTGGCTCGCGGACTGGTGGGCCATTCCATGGGCGGTTATGGGGCCATTCGCATCGGAATGAGGCATCCTGACGTATTCGGCAGTCTTTACGTCATGAGCGCGTGTTGTCTTTCGCCGATGGGCTCGAGGCCGACGAATCCCGCCATGCAGAAGGGCATGGCATCCCAAGAGAAGGAAGTGGAATCGGTAAAGACCCCCGCCGATGCGGCTGGATTGCCGTTCTTCGCCCGCGCGATGCTCGCCGCGGCCGCGGCATGGTCGCCCGACCCGAAAAACCCGCCGCTTTACCTGGATTTGCCCTGGAAGAATGGCGTCTCCCAGCCCGATGTGCTCGCCAAGTGGGCGGCGAACGCGCCCTTGGCGATGATCGACCAATACATCGATAATCTACGCCGCTATCGCGCCATTGCGCTCGACGTGGGCGACCAGGATGGCTTGCGGTTCGACATGATCAAGCTGCACGACGTTCTCGACAACTATGGCATCGCCAACAGCTTCGAGATTTATCACGGTACGCATACGAGCCACGTCGCCTACCGCTTTCAGAACCACGTGATGCCGTTCTTTAGCCGTAACTTGTGCGAGAAGCATTGTCAGTAGGTGAAGCCGGCGCCTTCACGTCACGCTCCACGCCGATTTTCCTTCCGCCCGTCCGCGCTGGGATAACGTTGCACACGAGCCGAAGCATCCTGGCATTTCTCCGCACGGTGTCCGCGCCGTCTTTCAGGCGCATGGTGATATCCTGACCGTTCCTTCAAAACACGGCGATGCCCAAGACATCACCCGGACGACCGGTTCCTGCAAGCGTTACCCCGCCTGGTCGCCCGACGGCAAATGGATTGCCGACTTCTCCGACGCGTCCGGACAATACGAACTTTAGGTCGGCCCGCAAAACGGCATCGGGGCGGTCCGTAAAATCCCTCTCGGCCGTCATGCCACGTATTTTTACCACCCGGTTTGGTCCCCCAACAGCCAATACCTCGCGCGAAGCGACATCGCGCAGCATTTGTGGATGGTTAACCTGAAAAGCAACAAGCTCACGCTCGTAGCCACGCGCCACTACGACGAATCAGGCCCCCCTTCTTATCCCGCCTGGTCACCCGACAGCCGCTGGCTTGCCTACGCCAACGTCCTGCCGAACGAGCTACATGCCATTTTCGTCTATTCGCTTGCTTCCGGCAGGGCCACGCAAATCACCGACGGAATGAGCGACGCGGAAATCCCAAAGCGCAAAAGGGGATTTGCAGGGGAGGGCTTTGCCCTCCCGCTGCCGCCGTTGTCGGGGGGGGCGGGTTTCTAAACCCGCCCCTACATACCACGTGCGTCATTCCCGCGAAGGGCCTGCCTTGACCTTGCCGGGAAAGGGAATTTCGGCGAAGATTTTTTGTGCTACTATCTGGCTTATGGAAATGTACACGTACCCGATCACGGTCGAACGCGAGGGGCGCAAGTATTGGGCCTATAGCGAGGATTTTCCGGGCGTGTACGGCGTCGGGAATTCCATCGAAGAGGCGAAGGGCAGCATCCTTGAATCCATGAGGCTTTATATCGAGGAATGTCGCGCATCCCGCCGGCCCATTCCCCGCCCCCGCACTGTTTACACCGAAACGGTCTCGCTCGCAGTATAGACGGCGCGCCTCATTCGCGCCGCTTTTCGCTTCCAAGGAAATCCTGTTCCGTGAAACCTGCGTCCTTGAGGATGCGCAGAAACAGCCCTCGTGGAATATCACCTCAATGAACGGGCACGCTCAACAGGCGTCGCTGCTGATGCGCCAGAATCAGGTGAGAACCCGACTGTCGTGCCTCTTCGTAGCCGTGTTTGCGCAAGAACCGGAGCAGCTCTTTAACTTTCGCCATTCGGGACCGGCCCTCCTTGACACGAAGCGGCCCGGCGCTTACGTCGGAAGGCGTCTCGCCTGCGCCTCCGCGCTAGTACCACCTTAAGGTATTTATAGTCCACCGGCGGCTTGACACCCACCACTCTGAACGCAGCGCCCAAGATGCGAGTCAGGGCAGCGTCCTGAGGGCGCCCCGCGCAGCCTCCTCGCACGAGGTCCCGAAGCCTAAACAAGTCCTCGTACTTGCCTGACGTCTCCGAACGGGAGGCGACTGCGGCGGCCGCCAGGAGGGGCGCGACTCGGCCCCCCACTTCAACAACCTCCCGTAGCGTTTCAAAAAGGTCGAATAGA
>JAKAWO010000051.1 GCA_021827255.1 Acidobacteriota bacterium
GATCTCGCCCCTTGAAGCCTATGGGCCGGCCAGCGACACGGAATCGCCGCTGCGCAGCGAAGCTGACCTCGAGATATTTGTGCGGCAATCTGCAGCGATGCGCTCCACGACACCCGCTGCTTTTTTGCGCGCTTGGGCGGACGACCTGGCGGCCATGGGGCAGCTCATCGTCGCTGAATTCAAGCTGAGCGGCCTGCGATGGGTTCAACGATCGCCGCTCATTTTGGAAACGGAAATCAGATATGACTTTGTGGGCCGGCGGGCCGACGAGGGGCTCGAACAACGGGTGGGTGCTTGGAGGATGCGGTGGAAGGGCGGGGCAAGCCGCGCTTGGAAAGTTGAACGTTGGGAGGCCGGCCCGCAGACTCGAAGCCGCGCGCCGCATCCGTTATTCGTTGACGTGACCCGGCAAGCGCTCGGCGGCAATCCGTCCTACGCGCTCCAGATGCTTCGCGGAACTGACTACTGGCGGTCCCGACTCGACGCGGCTTGCGGCATTGACGTGTACGGGAACAATGGCATCGCGGTGGGCGACTTCGACGGTGATGGGAACGACGATTTGTACGTCTGCGAGCCGGCCGGGCTGCCGAACCGGCTCTACCGCAACCGCGGCGACGGGAGTTTTGAAGACGTCACCGGCGAGGCCGGCGTCGCTGTGCTCGACAACACCGCCTGCGCGCTTTTTGCCGATTTTCTCAACCGCGGGCGCCAGGATTTGCTCGTGGTTCGCGCGGGAGGTCCGCTGCTTTTCTTGAATCAAGGCAACGGCAAATTTGAACTTCAGCCCCAAGCCTTCCGGTTCACCCGAGCGCCGCAAGGAACTTTCACCGGCGCCGCGGCGGCGGATTATGACAGAGACGGGCGCCTGGATATTTATTTCTGCGTTTACAATTATTATATCGGCTTGACCCAATACAACTATCCGATTCCGTACTACGACGCCCAAAACGGACCTCCCAATTTCCTGTTCCACAACGAGGGCAACGCGACCTTCACTGACCGGACAGCGCAAACCGGGCTCTGCCAGAACAACAACCGCTACAGCTTCGCCTGCGCATGGGCCGATTACGACAGCGACGGCTGGCCCGACCTCTACGTGGCCAATGATTTCGGCCGCAAGAACCTCTACCACAACCACGGCGACGGAACCTTCACGGATGTCGCCGCCAGCGCGGGAGTGGAGGATTATGGCGCGGGCATGAGCGTCTGCTGGCTGGATTACGATAACGATGGCCGGACGGATCTCTACGTGAGCGATATGTGGACGGCAGCCGGGCTTCGCGTCACCGAGCAGAGTGCTTTCCAGCCCGAGGCCACGCCACAGACTCGCGCTTTCCTGCGCCAACACGCCTCGGGTAATTCGCTATTCCACAACGGCGGCCAGGGCAAATTCACCGACGCGACGGCTCTGGCGGGGGTCGCAATGGGCCGCTGGGCGTGGTGCTCTGACGCATGGGATTTTGATAACGATGGCTTCCCTGACCTTTATATCGCCAATGGATTCATCTCGGGGCCGAGTCGGCGGGAACTTTCCAGCTTTTTCTGGCGGCAGGTGGTTGCTCAGTCTCCGCTCGAAGCGAAGCCCTCGCCCCGCTATCAGCAGGGATGGAACGCCATCAATGAGCTGATCCGGTCAGATGACACATGGGCCGGGTATCAGCGGAATGTGTTTTACGCCAATGATCGCCACGGCGGCTTCGCCGACATTTCCGGGGTCGCCGGGCTGGATTTTGTGCAGGATTCCCGCTCCTTCGCCCTGGCTGACTTCGATCATGATGGCCGGATCGAGGTTGTGCTGAAGAATCGTAATGCGCCCCGCCTTAGAATCTTGCGCAACGCGATGAAATCTCCTGGCGACAGCATCGCCATCTCACTTCGAGGCCTGCACAGCAACCGAGATGCGATCGGAGCGACGGTTACGATTGAAACAGAACATGGCCGCCAAGCGAAGACGCTCCAAGCCGGTTCCGGATTTTTGACACAGCACTCGAAAGAGGTTTGTTTCGGCTTGGGGAAAACCCCGAAGACCATCCGAGCGACCGTGCGATGGCCCGACGGCCGGGTCCAGAAATTTGAGAATCTGCCGGCCAACTCGCGCATCGCGATGGAAGAAGGCCAGGAGACTTTTCGGGCCGTTCCTTTTCGACCAGCGCCCGCCGAGCCTGGCGCCAAGACGGAGAGCGTGCGAGCGGAGGACACATCCAATCATAATCAGACCTGGCTGATCGAGCCTCTGCTTGCCCCCGATTTTGCCCTGCCGGACCTTCACGGCCAGGTTCAAACACTCGAAAGCTTCCACGGCCACCCCGTGCTACTGACGTTTTGGTCCGTTCAGTGTCCGCTCTCCCGCGAGCAATTGTGGCGCTTTCAAGGTTCGTTAGCACGATTCTTGAAAGAGCGGCTGGCGCTTTTGGCGATGGCGGCGCCAGAGGGATCGGACTTGGCAAGAATTCGCGCCTTCGCCCGCGCCCAGAAACTCACATTTCCAATCCTGGTTGGGGACCCAGATGTCATCGCCGTTTACGACCTCATCTACCGTTACTTGTTCGACCGCCACCGAGACCTGCTCACGCCAACCTCGTTGCTGCTGGATGAAAGCGGCTGGATCATCAAATTATACCGAGGGCTGGCTGATCCGGCGGAGGTCATTGGCGACTGGCGGTCAGCGCCCCAAACAGCCGCAGAGCGTGTGCGGCGCGCCTTGCCGTTTCCCGGCTCGTACTACGGAGGGCCCCTCGAACGCAACCAATTCACCTACGGAGTCGCCTTCTTTGAGCGCGGCTATGCGGAGCAGGCCATCGCTTCCTTTAAGCAGGCGATCGCCGCAAACCCCAAGAACGCTGATGCCTATTACAACCTTGGAACGCTTTATTTGAGAAAGCAGATGCTGGCCAAGGCGCGTCAGACGCTGGAAACGGCAGTGAAGCTGAAGCCGCAGTATCCCAACGCCTGGAACAACCTCGGAATGATCGCCGCCGAAGAGGGGCGCTATGACGACGCCATCAAAAATTTCCGTCGTGCGATTCAGCAGGACCCCGGCGACGCCGTCGCGCTCCAGAACCTGGGCAGCCTTCTGCGGCGGCTCGGAAGGCCGGACGAAGCCGCGGCCGCGTTGAGACAAGCCGTGCAAGTGGCTCCGAATGATCCCGAAGCCAACTACACGCTGGGAATGTTCTACGCGGAGCGAAATCACTCATCGCGGGCGAAGCGATATCTCGAAAGGGCGATTGAACTCCGGCCCGACTTTCCGAAAGCGCTCAATAACCTCGGCGTGGTGCTGCTGCGTTCCGGACGTCCTTCTGAAGCCGAGCAAACTTTCGAGCAATGCATCCGCGCGGCTCCCGACTTTGACCAAGCATTCCTGAACTTAGCGCAGCTCTATTCAGTTCTCGGCCAGCGAAACGATGCGCGCAAAGTTCTCGAGGATTTTCTGGAGCATCACCCCTCCAACGCCCTGGTCAAGGCGGCGCTCGAAAAGCTTTCTAAGCCAGCGCGGTAACTGGCAAATAAATGAAACCGGCTTCCGAGCGATGAGGGTGTGGAAGCCGGCAACCAATGGCGGTTGCCGCGACGGCGCGGGCTTGCGTCAGGACAAAAGCGCGGAAATCGGCCGGCCGGAGAGGATCCCGGTCTTTAGACCCAGCCACGCGGCCATGGTCGCGTTAACGTCGGAAAGGGTGGCGCGGCTCGACAGAGAAAGATTTGCGGCCTTCGTGGAAGGCGCCAGAGCGAACATCTGGTCAACCCCTTCTGCGAGCAGCAAATAGAGCGTTTTCCCGCGGTAGGGGAGTTCATTGCTGGATTTGAGCCAAATGTAGTAGGTCTCTAGCTCGACATCCACAAAGGAGCCCAAAGGGTCCTGGAGGAGGGGAATTTTGTCCGTCGGGCGCGGCTGCGAGAACAGGAGCAGGCTGCTGAAAGGCTTCAGCTTGTCGCGAACACCGAAACGCGCCACCAGCAGCCGCGGCTGGGCGCGATGCAGAACCTGGACGCTGCTCCACTCAACGAACGAATTGTTAATAATAAGAGTCCCGTTGCCCCCCAGGACCAGGATATCCCGGACAAAATCCAGCACCGTTCGGTCATGGTAGAGCGAAAGGCCTTCCTGCGGCCGTGCCTCGAGGGTTTCAAGCCAGCGGGCCAGTTGCACGGGGCCGTGCGCCCCTCCGCTCGAAACCCTGGAATAGATGGCGTTCGATAGTCTTCGCCGGTAGGGCCTGAGCCGGTGATAGCTCAGCCCGGTGGCACAGGGACCCAGGCGAGCCAGGTCGTCGTTCGTCTCGCACAACCCATGCAGTTCGTCACCCGCCTCAATGAGCCATTTGTCCAACGGCGAAATGTTTTCGCGATCAAGTTGTCTGAACAGCGTGGGGGCCGGCTTGACGGCTTGAGTTGCGGGCTGGCCACTAAGAAGCTCGGACAAAAAGGGAGCCGTTGTCTGAGCCGAGCCGAGCGCCAAAGGCACGCGAATGCCGTTTCCCTGAAAACGCTCCCATAGGGTCTCACGCTCGATCGCGATTCCCTGGCTGTAAATCAGAACCACAAGGCGCGGCGGCAGCTCGGACGAATACAACCGGGCTTCGACCAGCGGCTCAAGCTTCTGGAAGATGGCTTCAATCAGCCGTCTCCATTCAAAATTCGACTCTTGGCGCTGGAGATACTCAAGTTGCTCCTGCTGAAGCATCGCCGGATCCTTGGCGTCGAGCCGGCCGCAGCCTGTTTTTTGCTCGAAAGCCGCCAGAGCGCCAAACATCTGTTTGAATTGAGAATCCCTGAGCGCGGAAAGTTGGTCCAGCAAGGCTCGGAAATATCTCTTTTCGGCGGGAAACAACGACGCCCACTTTTCAATTCGGAGGAGTGTATTGACCAGAAAAGTTCGCGGTAACTGCGCGAGGACCGGCTCGTGCCGCTCGACCAATTCTTTCGCTTCGGGATCAAGCCCTGCGTAGAGGTCCATTGCCTGCATCCCGCTCTTCAAATGCCGAGTGTTTTCCGGTCTGGGATCACCCGGCATCCCGCCGCAACCCGTGTTACAGAAGCCCCGTTACACTGCCAGTTCCACCAGCGGCTTGCCCTCCAGTCCCGGCGCTTTGAAGCCAAGGATTTCTGCTGCCGTGGGTGCGATGTCCACGTGCCGGATAGGCCGCTCCGAACCGGCGCGACGCGGCACCCCTTCACCGAGCGCCAGCAACCAGACGTGTCGGCAGGATGGGTCACCGCTCCGATGGTTGCAGAATCCGTTTCCGTCGGCGTCGCCGTCCCGGCCCAGCTCGGGAATCACAAACATGGTGGTTCGGCCTCGATAGTCCGGCGAGGATTGGACATATTGCCACAGCTCCCAGACCAGGCGGTCGGTCCGCATAATGGCCTGGAGATGAAGCGAGTAGGAGCCAAAGTGAGCGATGTCCATGTCCCAGAAATTCACCAGCATCAACGAGGGTGAAAACCGCCGCATAATTTCCTTGGTCATGAAAAAGGTGAGCGTGTCGCCGCTCGAAGGCACGCGCGGGTCGTTGAAATAATCGAGCAGGGCCTTCTCCAGGCTGTATTTGAGTTCGCGGCTGATTTGGTGGCCGGACTCATAGACCTGCCAGCCAAAGCCTTCATAGCCCTCATCGAGGGCAGAGAGCATCTGTTTGGCGAAAGCCTCCCGGTTTTCTACGCCCGGACCTTTGTCCGTGCTGACCGCGCGCTGGATGGCGTCCAAGAGAAGCTGTTTGGGCAAAATGACGTTGGCCGCGTACCGGTCTCCGAAACCGCGAACCTGGCTCGACCCGATCAAGCCGAAACTCTTGTTGGTGGCGATGACCCACGCCTCTTCGGCGGGGAGTTTGCGCTCCTTGCGGAAATACTCAAACAGCGTCGGGCTTTGGGGCGGCTGGCTGCCCCACGGGTCCACCGGCTGCCAGTTGCCTGTGGCCAGGGCGGCGCTCGAGTTGTAGTGATCCGTGATGCCGTCGTTGATGGCGGTCGGATAGAGCAAGCCCTGCGGGATGAGGTCCTGGGTCAGGTGCGGGATATTCCGCCAGCCTTCCGGCGCCAACGTGTCTTGATAGCGCGCGCCACCGCCGAAAGTCACGATGATGACACGGTGGCTCGGCTTTGAATACGTCCCGATTTTTTTCGCGAAAGCCCGGCGAGGAAGGAAGTGCTCGGCGAGGAAGGCGGCGATCACGCGCAGCACGTCGCGCCGCTGCGTCTTCCATTCTCGCCAACTCCTCTCGGACTTGTTCGCCATCGGCTGGCCTCAGTAATCGGTAATTTCGCCGCCTTTAATTTTCTTGGTCACGTTCGGAATATCGAAGGGGTGATCGTAGCCGGGTTGAATCCTGCCGCTCTCGGTGTAATAGGGCCACGTGTCGGCTACCACGCCTTTGCCTCCGTGGTTCAACATCGTAATCTTGGTGATGAGCTTGCTGGATTTGTAGCCGTATTCGAATGGAATGACCAACCGAAGCGGCGCGCCATGCTCGGGCGTCAATGGATGGCTATACATTCCCAGGGCAAAAAGGGTGTGAGGATAGAGCAAGGCTTCGAGGCTGTGATAATCGTAGTAATGGTCGGCGCAATCCACCCGCATCCACGTGGCGCCAGGCTTTGGCCTGATGATCTTGAGGAGCTCTTTCGCTCGGAAACCCTGCCAGGCGATCCGGGCCGACCAGCACTGCACGCACTTCAGGCGGCTGCTCTGGGCGATCTGCGGCAAGGCTTGAAGGTCCGCGAGCTTTAGCCGGAGCGGCTTCTCCACCATCCCGCCCACTTCGAGCTCCCACCTCGCCAGGTCAGGAGCCGGGATGGGATTGAATTCCATCACTTTCAGCTTGAAGCGATCCGGCTTGTCGGATGGGATGATCCAGTGACTGTTGGGCGCCCCTGTCGTGGGAAGCGCCGCCGGCAGAGGTGGGCAGAGAGGACGAGGCGCGGCGAGCGCCGGTCCACTTCCCGCGAGCGCGGCGGCGCCTGACTTGACAAGACGATCAAAGAATTTCCTTCGATTCATCCCGGCCTCCCGGAGTTGGCTGTCGTCTCACGCCCCCAGCCGGGCAATCTCTATTGAGGCTTGGGATCCGCCCCGCCTTCCCGCGTGGAATAAACAAACTGGCGGATCTGCTCCCGCTGGCGGTCAACCTCCGCCAAATGACGTGTGTAAAGCTTTTGGTGTAGCTCGAACTCCCTGGCGGCCAAGTCCCGTTCGCCCAGATGGACATACGCCTGGCCGAGGCGGTAATAGGCGTCGGTAAGGTTCGGGTTGAGTTGGAGGGCCCGCTGGTATTCGGGAACCGCTTTCGCATACCGGCGCTCCTGGGAATAGAGGTCGCCAAGCTGGAGATGCGCATTGGGAAACGAGGGGTCAAGCCGCGCCGCCTTTTGGAGCAACGATTCGACTGGCGCGAGGTCTGAGCCGGTCATGTCCATCTCCCTGCCTTTCCAAAGGCTCATGGCGTAGTAATAAGCTGCCCGGGGATCGAGCGGGTGAAGCTGCTCAAACTGGCGAAACCGAGCGATCACCTGGCTGGTCTCGCCCGGCGCCCGACGATAGGCTTTGCTGAGAAAATAATATGCATGAGGGTCTTGCGGGGCAAGCTCGGTCGCGCGCACCAGAGCCTTCACCGACGAATTGTATTTGCCGTGCCAGTAAAGAGCCATGCCCAACCCGATGCTGAGCGGCGCTGAATTCGAATACCGTTCAACCCCCTTCGAGAAAACTTGAATGGCCGCGTTCCAGTTATGATGCAGCAGGAACTCACTGCCCCAATCAAAAATGTTTTGCTCGCTGGGATCCATTTGAGCGGCCTGTTGGTACTCGTTGGCAGCAGCAACGTAATTTCCCAACTTCTCATCCACGTCGGCGAGCAAATCATATAACTCGGCGCTCTTCCTCACCTTCAAAAGCTGGAGAATTTCTTGTCGCGACTCTTTGAAGCGCCCGGTTTTCTCGTACGCTAGCGCCAGATCATAGCCGTTGCCGTAAGATGAAGGGCGAAGGCTTTGGGCTTTCGCCAGATAGGGGATGGCCTCGGCGATCTCGCCCTGCTGGGCGTAAAATTCGCCGAAGTCGTGATGGGCGTCGTAATCGCCAGGCCCCGCTTGGATCGCGTGCCGGAACTCCGCCTCCGCCCGGGAGGTTTTTCCGAGCCGCGCAAAGCTTACGGCTAAGTTAGCCCTGGCCGCCGCAGAGTTCGGCTTCAGGCGGACGGCCTCGGCAAAGGCCCGATTCGCATCCAGGTCCTTTTTCTGCGCCGAATAAACAAAACCCAGCAGCTCCTGGACCTGAAAGCTCGGAGGCATTCGATGGGCTAAGTCCTCAAGCTCGTGGGCCGCTGTCCGAAATTGGCCGGATTGATAATGGGAGACGGCTGATTGGAACTCCCGGTCGGGAGCGCCTGCAGGGTGCGGGCCGGCCTCACCCCAAAGCCTGGGCGCCGCAAGCGCCGCCCACACAGCAAGGACGACCGCCGCCTTGCGGGTTATCGACATGATGGGGCCATTTTACCACCGCCGACCGCAGGCAAGGAAGTGTGCGGCCTGGAAGACTTCCTCCGCCCACCGCCGGACGAAACTTCTGTTCCCCGCCCGCGCCTGGCAGAACCCTGCTGCGGACGTCCCCTGGCGGAACGCCCGCCCCTGCGGGTGGACCGGGCGGCGGCCTTCGACCTCAGCGTGAGCCGCCGCCCTAAAGCTTTTGTTTCCCGCAACCCTCAGCCCGGCCCCACTAGAAGAAAAGCTTCAAGGCAAATTGAATCTGCCTTGGGTCTTGGAATGGAAAGCGCGTTGACCCAATCTTGCCGAAGTTCGTGCTCGTATAAGTCGTTGATCCTGGCACGGCAACCACGCCGTTGCCGCCAAAGCCTGGGGCGTTGAACGTCGGGTGGTTCAGGATGTTAAAGAACTCGCTTCGGAACTGGAGTCGGTACCTTTCCGAAATGCGGAAGTCCTTGAACAAGGAGAAATCGAGCCGTCCAACACCGGGCCCGTTGACCTGCGTATCCGCTCCGCCCAGTAATCCCAACCCCGTTCCGACATTAGCGCATTTCGAAGGTTGTGAAAAGCCGGGTGCCGGGCAGGGCTGAGTGAAGGCCGCGGCATTCAGGAAATGGTCAGGCGCTCCCGAACCGTACGGGTTCTGCCCCGGGACAATCATGGCCGTGCAGCCGAAGGAGCCGTTGGTTCCCGTGGGGCACCCAATGGTTAGCGGCTGGCCCCCTTCGAGCGTGGCCAGCCACACCATTTGCCATCCGCCGACGATCTGGTTCGCTATGCCTGTGGTGTGCGCCATGAAGTGCCGTCCGTTGCCAAACGGAAGTTGATAGCCTCCGCTGAAGTGGAACACGCTGAAGACATTATAGTCGCAGTTCTGGTAATCCCCTTGGATCCCGAACCCGGGAAGATACGGAGCGCGGTAGCCCTCGCCGATGCCGCCGTTCAGCAGGTCCCCGGCATCGCCGCGGCAGTGTGACCACGTATAGGTGGCAAGGAAGTTTGATCCGCCCGAATAGCGTTTCTCGAGACTCGTCTGCAGGCCATGGTAATAGCTGTTCCCTTCGCTGGCCTGGTAGCTCCCCCCCTGTCCGAAGTCAGGGAACGGGTCAATACCTCCCGGACCCGAAATTGGCTGCAGGGGATTGAGTTCGATGATGGATGGCAAATTCGCGCCCGGACCCGCATCCAAGTGCCGGGTCTGATCGCCCACATAGCCGACGGTGAGGGTCGTGCTGGGAGTCAGCTCATACTCGAGCATGAGGTTCTCACCCATCGTATAAGGCGTCTTGAAGTTGTACTGGAGTCCTTCCATCCCCAGTCCCTCGGGGCTGACCAAGGAGGTGTCAAGTGGAATGCAGGAGAACGTGACCTCGATAGTGGCGGCCGGCGTGCACGTTGAGCCGTTCGGGTTGGTGAGGCTAATCGGCGTCCCGCCATTCGGGTTGAAGTAGCTTAGGGTGAACTGGAAGGGATAATTTTCCCCGATGTTGGGGCCGTACCCCGCGTTCTCAAACCCGTTATAAAACATGCCGAACCCGGTGCGGACCACCAATTTCCGAGTGGCCTGATAGGCGATGCCGAGCCGCGGGCCAAAGTTATCGTTTTGAGAAGTCGCCAGCGCGAAGTTATTGACGTACTTCAGCGCAATGCCGTCCGTGGCAAGGAGTGTGGGAAAGCTTGGACTCACGGGAATTCTTTGATTTTTTCCGTTGTTGGGAATCAGGTATTCCGCCCCGTTGAACGGAGCGCCGGGGACAAAATTAGCTTGTCGTCCATGGTTCTCCTCAATCTGGCCAAAGTGATCCCAACGAAGGCCGAGGTTCAGGGTCAATTTCGGCGTCACTTTCCAATCGTCCTGGAAATACCCCGCCCAGTAGTTGTGGCCGTCATCCGTGGGTGAAAAGTTAGAGACGAATACGGAGTCCGCGCCGCCGACGTCGTTAATTCCGTTGGGGACAGTGGTCGCGGTCGGCGTCAGGAGAAGCTGGGCCATTCCTACCCCCGCAAATGCCCCGCCGAAGTCAAGCTGGCCATGTGACCAGGCCGGTTGAAGGGTTGAAAATTTGATGTGCTGGAACTCGATCCCCATTTTGAAGGTGTGCTTGCCATAGACTTTGGTCAGATTGTCTGTTAGCTGCGTCGTCTGGGTGATTTCATCCGACGGCAAGAAGGCGTTCGAGCCCAGGGTGTTTAGGCCGCCGATGGAAATTGCTGGTAAGCCGCCATTTTCCGAGACCTGGGCGATGCCCTGAATGCCGAACTGGGCTGGGACTCCCGTCTGGGTGGCGACAGGCCCGAATCGAGTGGCATGGAGACGGTCTTCTCCTAACCGCGCTTCATTGACCAGGGTCGGAGAGAAGATATGCGTGTAACTGAGTGCCCCAAGAACCGAGAGGGCGTTCTGATCGCCCTGCTGGAACGCTCCGCCATCCGCAATTCCGGCAAAGGGGGCAGGGATGAATTGCGGGTCCTTCACGTAGCTGAACGTTCCGAAGACCTGGTCTTTCGCGCTCTTGTCCCAATCCATCCGCGTGTCAAAGGCGTTGCGGTTCTCAGTGAGCACCGGGTTTGACGTTTGGTTGTTGACGGTGCCAGGACCTGTTGCAGCCGGGAAAAGGTCCAGCAGCTTGATGGCGTTCGGATCGAGCCTACCGGCCGGGAGTTGATTCAGCAGGCACGCCGCTTCGCTTGGACAGTCGCCGGTAAAGTTGGTAATACCGGCACTAATAATGCTGCCGCGAGCATAAAACGGATCGGCCACGTAGCCGCTGTTCGTTGCCGTCAAGCCTGTCGTGGGATCCACCTGTCCCCCGGTCACCAGCCGTGTGGTGGCGGGGTCGAAAGCCGTTCCGTCCGGGAAGGTTCGGCCAAGGTTGTCCGTAAAGGTGCATGCCCCGCTGGCGATGCAGGCCGAATCCGTCTGGCCAAGAATATTATCGGCCAAATTCGTAAATCCGCTGGACCGCTCGCGCGCGGTTGGAACTGAATTCGTAAACACACTTCCTTGTCGGCGACGCAAACCCTCGTAATCGCCAAAAAAGAACAGCTTGTTCTTGCCGTTATAAACGTGCGGAATTACGACCGGCCCGCCAATCGTGAATCCGAACTGATTCTGGCGGTACTCGCCTTTATGGATGCCTCCTGAGTCCTCGAAAAAGTCGGCGGCGTCCAGTTTATCGTTCCGGAAAAATTCCCAGAGGTCGCCGTGAAGCTGATTGGTTCCGGACTTGATCGTGGCGTTCAGTATGGCGCCGCCTGCCCTGCCATATTGGGCGCTGAAATCGGTTGTCTGAACCTTGAACTCTGAAATCGCGTCCGGCGGCGGGAGAACGACAAAATTGGTCCCGTTCAGGAAGTCCACGTTGTCCGAATTGTTGTCAATTCCGTCGAGCAAATAGTTGTTTTGCGAGGGGCGCAAGCCGTTGGCGGAGAAGGCGCCATTGGCGGCATTGCCCCGCGTGTCCGCCTGCGGCGAATTGACGCCGGCGACGATTTGGGCCAGGAAGGTGAAGTTGCGTCCGTTCAAGGGCAGATCGCTCACGCTTCTCGCATTCACAACTTGCCCGACTGAGGCATTTTGCGTTTGAAGAGGTGGGGGAGCCGCGGTGACCTGCACCGTCTGCGTCACCACGCCCGGCCGAAGCGTCAGGTTGGCGACCAACTGTTCGTCAATGTTGAGCTTAAGGTGCGTCCGCACCTCTTTGGCGAAGCCGGGAGATTCTGCGGTCACCGTGTACGTGCCGATTTTGATCGGCGTGAAAACGTAACTGCCGTCTCCACCGGCTGTCGTGGTGATGGTGAAGTTCGTACCCTCATTGGTCAGGCTGACCTTGGCGTGCGGAATGACCGCGCCGGACGGGTCCTTGATCGTTCCCAAAATAGTGCCCGTGTCAACCTGGGCGAGGAGACCACGATCCTTCGCTAAGTATGTTGGCGGTGCCGAATGCGGGCACAGCCGAGGGATCAAGGCGGGTTTTCAACCCGGGCGGCACTGCGGATACGAGAAACGGGCTG
>JAKAWO010000052.1 GCA_021827255.1 Acidobacteriota bacterium
TTCCTTTCTTATATTCTGTAGCCCGCCGGTAAGAAAACCGCGCCGTAGCCTGGCTTCGTTCTTACCGTGCGAGGGACTTTTCATGGAATTCTTTCACCAAAGGAAACAGCGTGTATGAATTACTCGATGCGGCAGCAGAAAGCGGCAGGCGAGTAAGCTGGCATTAGCGTCGGGTGATTTTTTCCAGGCCGCGCAGGTACGGCCGTAGGGCATCAGGAATGACGACTGATCCGTCAGCTTGCTGGTAGTTCTCAACGATGGCGACCCAGGTTCGGCCAATAGCGAGGCCGCTGCCGTTGAGTGTGTGGAGAAATTCCGTCTTGCCGCCTTTGCCGCGGCGGAACCGCAAATTGGCGCGGCGAGCCTGAAAGGCTTCGAAGTTCGAGCAGGAGGAGATTTCCTTATACTCGCGGCTCGAGGGCAGCCAGACTTCGAGATCGTAGGTTTTAGCGGAACTGAAGCCGAGATCGCCCGTGCACAAGGAAACCACTCGGTAAGGCAGTTTCAGCCGCTCGAGGACTACAGCAGCGTCGCGCGTGAGCGACTCGAGCTCATCGTATGAAGTTTCGGGCAGGCTGAACTTGACCAACTCGACTTTCTGGAACTGATGCTGGCGGATGATGCCGCGCGTGTCCTTGCCGTAAGATCCGGCCTCGCTGCGAAAGCAGGCCGTCCAGGCGCAGTGCTTGACCGGCAATGTTTGCGCTTCCAGCACCTCATCGCGGTAGAGGTTGGTCACCGGAACTTCGGCGGTGGGAATGAGCCAGAAATCGGAATTTTCAAGCTTGAAGAGGTCTTGAGCGAACTTAGGCAACTGGCCGGTGCCGGTGAGGCTGGCGGAGTTCACGATGAAGGGCGGCAGGACTTCCGTGTAGCCGTGCTCGCGGGTGTGAAGGTCGAGCATGAAATTGGCCAGGGCGCGCTCGAGCTCGGCGCCGACACCGGTGTAAACGGCAAAGCGCGCGCCGGAGATTTTGGCGGCACGGTCAAAATCCAAAATGCCGAGCGCCGGGCCAAGGTCCCAATGCGGCTTGGGTTCAAAGTCAAATTGGCGAGGCTCGCCCCAGCGGCGAATCTCGCGGTTGTCGCCCGAGCCACGGCCGATGGGGACACTTTCGTGCGGGAGATTTGGAATCAGCCGCAATGCTGCCCGCAGTTGAACGTCAAGGTTCCTAGCCTCCTCGTCCAGCCCCTTAATCTCCGCGCTCGCCTGCTTCATTTCCTGAATCAGCGCGCTCGCGCCCTGGCCTTGTTTCTTGAGCGCGGCGATTTCATCGGAGACTTTGTTGCGGCGAGCCTTGCGGCTTTCGGCTTCGGTCAGGAGCTTGCGCCGCTCGCGGTCGAGCTCTTCGAAAGCGGCGAGCGGGTCGGGCAGGCCGCGGTCGCGCAGCATCTGCCGAACTTGTTCCAGGTTTTCACGGACAAAAGATAGATCGAGCATGAGATTGCCAATCTAACACAAACGAGTCCCCCGATGTCGGGGCCCGTGGCGGCTCTGTGCCGGGGCCGGATAACGAGGCTGTTTGACCGGCGGGCGGGCGGTTTGCTATCTTTGCATTTTCACCCCTGAGGTGGAATTCAGGCCTGAATGCCCAACGTTCGCATCACGCTTCCTGACGGAACGGCGCGGGAGTTTCCCGAAGGCGTTAGCGGGCGCGAAGTCGCGCAAGCAATCGGCCCGCGGCTGGCGGCGGAGGCGCTGGCGGCACGAGTGGACGGACGCCTGGTGGATTTGTCCACGCCGATCGAGACCGACGCGCCCGTCCAGATCATCACGCCTTCGTCCCCGGAAGGGCTGGAGATTTACCGCCATTCGAGCGCGCACCTTTTGGCCGCCGCGGTGCTGGAACTTTTTCCCGACGCTCATCCCGGCGTGGGCCCGCCGACCGACACCGGATTTTTCTACGACTTTTACCGGGAAAAGCCGTTCACGGAGGACGATCTGGCCAAGCTCGAAACCAAGATGCAGGAGCTTGTCCAGGCGGACTTGCCCTACGAGCGCGTCTATTTCCCGAAAGGCGAAGGGTTAAGACTTTTCCAGCAGAAGGGCGAGTTTTTGAAGTGCCAGCTTATTGAGGAAAAGGCGGAGCCGGTGTTTTCCGCTTACCGCACGGGCAAATTTCTGGATTTTTGCCGCGGCCCGCACATCCCTTCAACCGGGCGCGTGAAGGCGTTCAAGCTGCTGAGCGTGGCGGGCGCGCACTGGAAAGGCGACGAGCATTCTTACCCACTGCAGCGGATTTATGGCACGGCGTTTTTCAGCAAGAAGGACCTGGACGAGTTCTTGGCGAAAATCGAAGAGGCCAAAAAGCGCGATCACCGGCGGTTGGGCAAAGAACTCGATTTGTTCAGCATCCAAGACGAAGCCGGGCCGGGGCTGATCTTCTGGCATCCGAAGGGCGGCATCATCCGCAAGGAGATCGAAGACTGGCTGCGAACGGAGCTCCAGGAGCGCGGCTACGATTTGGTCTTCACGCCGCACGCCATGCGGTTGCACCTGTGGGAGATCAGTGGCCACGCGAATTTTTATCGCGAGAATATGTTCGGGCCGATGGAAGTAGAGAATGATAAGTACCAACTCAAGCCGATGAATTGTCCTGGGCACATTTTGATCTACAAGTCGCACACGCGGAGCTACCGCGAGCTGCCGCTGCGGCTGGCGGAGCTGGGCACGGTGTACCGCTACGAGCGCTCCGGCGTGATGCACGGCTTGCTGCGTGTGCGCGGCTTCACCCAGGACGACGCGCACATTTTCTCGATGCCGGATCAGGTGGAACGCGAAGTCCAGGATTGCATCGAGTTCGCGTTTCTGGTGCTGAAGACGTTTGGTTTTGACCGTTACGAAGTAGAACTCTCCACGCGCGACCCGAGAAACCCGGAACAGTACGCCGGAACAATTGAGGAATGGGAGTTGGCGGAAGGCGCGCTCAAGAAGACGCTCGAGCGGATGAACATTCCGTTCAAGGCCATGCCGGGCGAAGCGGTGTTTTATGGCCCCAAAATTGACCTCAAGCTCGTGGATGCCATCGGCCGGCCGTGGCAGTTGACCACCGTGCAATTCGATTTCAACCTGCCGCGACGATTTGGTCTCGAGTACGTCGGCTCCGATGGCCGTCTGCACACGCCGGTGATGGTGCATCGGGCGCTGTTCGGCTCGATCGAACGGTTTTTCGGCGTGCTCATCGAGCATTACGCGGGCGCGTTTCCGCTGTGGCTTTCGCCCGTGCAAGCCGCGATACTGCCCATTAGCGAAAAACATCTCGGTTACGCGCGGCAGGTGGCCGAGGAGCTGCGAGCAGCCAAGCTGCGCGTCCATCTCGACGATCGAAACGAAAAGCTGAACGCGCGCATCCGCGACGCCCAGCTCCAAAAAATTCCCTTCATGCTGGTCGTCGGCGACCGCGAAGCGCAGTCGAAGACCGTGTCGGTGCGGCGGCGCGACACCGGCGATGCCGGCGCGAAGCGGCTCGACGAGTTCAAAGGCTGGGCGCGCGAGCTTATCGACAGCCGCGCGACAAAATGGTAAGCTGATTTGGGTTATGACAGAGTTGCATCCTGTGTCCACGGGGACCCAACAGACTGACCGGGAACCGGCCGGGCGCGGCCGGAAGGAGTGATCTATCGGCCAGCAATTTGTCCGCATCAACGAGAGGATCCGGGCGCGAGAAATCCGGGTCATTGACGAAGAAGGGAAACAACTGGGCATTATGCCGCCGGCCGAAGCCCTGAAGCTGGCGCGCGGGCAGGGCCTGGATTTGGTGGAGGTGGCGCCGACGGCCAACCCGTCCGTCTGCCGCATTATTAATTACGGCAAATACCTGTACCAGCTCAACAAGCGGCAGCACGAAGCCCGCAAACACCAGAAATCGGAGGGTCTGAAAGAAGTGAAGATGCGGGTTCGGATTTCGCAGCACGATTACGAGGTCAAGCGCAACCGGATAATTGAGTTTTTGGGCGAAGGCTCCAAGGTCAAGGTTACGATCATGTTTCGCGGGCGCGAGAATGCGCACCGGGACCTTGGCCACAAAATGATGACGCAGTTGACCGAGGACTTGACCGAGCCGGGCCAGCTTGAAATCCGGCCGCGGCAGGAAGGGCCGAACCTCTCAGCCATCTTCTCGCCGAAAAAAACGGCAGCCAAAACCCCCAAGCCGGCGGCACGACCCGCGCCAGCGGCGGCATCCACCGGGCCTGCCACGGTCAATGAAGCCCCAGGAGGTTAGTTTGAGAAAGTTGAAGACTCATAAGGGCGCCGCCAAACGGTTCAAGCTGAGCGCTACCGGAAAGGTGATGCGTCGGCACTCCGGAGCGCGCCACATTTTGACTTCCAAGCCCCGCCAGCGCAAGCGGCGGCTCACGCGGAGCGCCCAAGTTTCGGCCGCGGATGTGCGCCATGTGCGCGCCATGCTGCCGTATGGAAGATAGGTGTTAGGCGGCAGGTAGCAGGTGTTAGGAAACGAAGCGTGCCGGGCTCGTTGATTCCTGGCACCGAACACCTGACACCTGCCCCCTGCTTTTCCCGGGAGCGGGAAGGCCAGTGGCTGGGTGCCTTCGCCCTGCCTCGAGGGAACCGATCGAGGCGCGGGACAACGCCGCCCCAAGCATTTCGCTGAAAGGAGCAAACCCATGCCTCGCGTTAAACGCGGCACGGTCCGCCGTGCTGAACGCAAGAAACTCGCCAAACTCACCAAGGGCTACTTCCTCACCAAGGGCAAGCTTTACCGCTCCATGAAGGAGGCCGCCGACCGCGCGGGCCGCTTCGCTTACCGCGACCGGAGGCGACGGAAGCGCGACTTCCGCCGCCTCTGGATTGTCCGCATCGGCGCCGCCGCGCGCTTGAACGACCTCACTTATAGTCAGCTCATCCACGGCTTGAAAAAACTCGATGTCCGGCTCGACCGCAAAGTCTTGGCGGAAATGGCCGCCCATGACGCGCCGGCCTTCGCGGAACTGGCCGCCAAGGTCAAGGCTGCTGTCACCGCGAGTTAGGAGTTGAAGGTTAGAGGGGGAAGGGTGAAGGCGCCTCCTCTTCGGCCGTTGACTTTCGACATGCGACCTCTCCATGACCCTTGACGAAAAAATCCGAAAGACGCTCGCCGAGTTGGGCGTGCGCGATGCCGAAGGCGTCCATGCGCTCTTCGACCAAGTGCGCGCAGCGATGGAAATAGAGGGTAAAGACCGCAGCCGCTGGTCCTCCCAGCGCCCCGACGCGCTCCGAGTTCGATGGCTTGGTCGTAGGAACAGCATCCTGGCGTGCATTGACGAAAATTGGCTCAAGGCTGCTCCGAAGGAGCTGAGGCCGGCGGTTGGCAGCGAATTCAACTCTCTTAAGGGGAGAGCCAATGCGATGCTTGACCTCAACCTCGAGAGATTCGGAATTGACACCCTCCCGCCAGGGGTCACGCCGATGCAGGCATTCCGTCACGACCTCACGCTACCCGGAAACCGTCGTCCGCCGGGTTCGATCCATCCGGTGACGCGAGTGATGCGGGAGATTGAGGATATCTTCCTCCAACTCGGGTTTCACATCGAGGCGGGGCCGGAGATTGAGACGGTTTATTACAACTTCGACGGCCTGAACATTCCCGAGACGCACCCGTCGCGGGACGATTGGGACACGCTGTACGTGAATGAGAAGACGTTGCTGCGGACCCACACCTCGCCCGTGCAGATTCGCGCCATGCAGAAATACAATGCTCCCCTTTATATCATCGCGCCAGGCAAGGTTTATCGGCACGACAATCCCGATTCCTCGCACGCCACGATGTTCCATCAAGTGGAGGGCTTGGCGGTGGACCGCGACATCACGTTCGCGGATCTCAAGGGAACGCTTGATTTCTTTGCCAAGAAATTTTTTGGCGAGAAGGTGCGCACGAGTTTTCACCCAAGCTTTTTCCCGTTCACCGAGCCGAGCGGCGAGGTGGCCATCAATTGCGCGATTTGCGACGGCCAAGGTTGCCGCGTCTGTAAGGAAAGCGGCTGGCTGGAGGTGATGGGCTGTGGCATGGTGCACCCGGAAGTCCTGCGGCACGGCGGCATTGATCCCGGCGAGTTCACCGGCTGGGCGTTCGGGCTGGGGGTCGAGCGCTACGCCATGATGAAGTATGGCGTCAACGACATCCAGCTTTTCTACCAGAGTGATTTGAGGTTTCTGGAGCAATTTTGAAGGCCGGTCGGAAGTCGAGGGACGAAGCGGTCGGGTTTTCGGCTTTAGACGGGTGCGCTCATTGATGAGAATTTCGCTCAATTGGCTTCGGGAATTCGTGGACGTTGAGGCGAAGCCGAAGCAGCTCAAAGCTGACCTGACGGCGATGGGCTTGAACGTGGAATCGCTGGCCACAGCGAGCGGCGACTGGCTGATGGAGGTTGAAGTCACCACCAACCGGCCCGATTGCCTGAGCCATTACGGCGTGGCGCGAGAGGTTGCGGCGTTCTATCGAAAGCCGTTAAAGCCATTGAAGTTTGCGGTTGAGGAATCGCCGCCTCGAGCGTCCGAGAGAATCTCCATCGAAATCGCCGACCCGGCGCTCTGCGCGCGGTATTGTGGGCGGGTCGTTGAAAACGTGCATGTCGCTCCCTCGCCCGATTGGCTGGCGCACAGGCTGGATGCGATGGGTCAGCGGCCCATCAATAATATCGCCGATGTGACGAATTACGCCCTGATGGAATTGGGCCATCCGCTGCACGCCTTTGATCTTGATCGAATCCGCGAGCATCGAATCATTGTGCGGCGGGCGCGGCCGGGTGAACCGCTGCGGACGCTCGACGGAGCGGACCGGCGGCTGACCGCCAATGACCTCGTAATTGCCGACGCGGCTCGGCCGGTGGCGCTGGCCGGAGTGATGGGCGGAGAAGACACTGAAATTTCTTTGAGCACTCGTGCGGTCCTGCTGGAGAGCGCCTGGTTTGATCCCGCGTCAATTCGCCGCGCTGCGAAGTCGCAAGGCTTGCACACGGAAGCCTCGCACCGTTTCGAGCGGGGCGCGGACATTGAGATGGCGCCGGTGGCGCTCGACCGCGCCGCCGCGCTGATCGCCGAGCTGGCCGGCGGGAAGATTTTGAGCGGGCGGGTGGACCTATATCCCGCTCCCCCAAAGCGAGATGCGATTCTTCTGCGGCCCGCCGAAATATCGCGCCTGTTAGGAACCAAATTAGCCGCCGAAGAGGTCGAGCGAATTCTCGGCGCGCTCGGCTTCACCGTGAATCGGGCAAATGGCGCAGGCTGGCGAGTGGAGCCGCCGTCGTTTCGCCTGGATGTCACGCGGGAGGTGGATTTGATTGAGGAAGTGGCGCGGCAGTTCGGTTACGACCGCCTGCCGGCGCGCGTGCGGCCCGCGCCACCGCGCATCGAGGGTGATCTGGATCGCGAAAAAGTTTTGGAAGTAACGGACGTCCTGACGGGCCTTGGCTACCGCGAGATCATTCCCTCCAGCATGGTGGACCCGGCGGATAATGCGCTCTTTACGGACCGGCCGCCGGTGCCGCTCGCGAACCCTCTGAGCCAGGACGCCTCCGCGCTGCGGTCTTCGGCTCTCGTGAGCATGGTGCGGGCGCTCGAATTCAATCTCGACCGAGGGCTGAGCGATCTCCGCTTTTTCGAGTTGGGCAAAACGTACCAAGCCGTGGCCTCCGAGCATCCCCAGGAGCGGCGCGTGCTGACGCTCGGCTTGGCGGGCCATCGTCGCCCGGCCAGCGTGCATGACGCGGGTCGAGAGCTCGATTTCTTCGACCTTAAAGCGGATATAGAACGGCTTTTTGAACCTTTCGATTTGCCGGGGCTGCGCTTCGATCTCGGTTCGCGCCTGGCGTATGAGCCGGGGCTTAGTGGCCAATATCTGAATGGGTCTGAGGGGCTGGCGGTTTTCGGGCGACTGAAAAGCGAAATCAAGCGGCATTACAAGCTGAGAAGCGACGCCTGGCTAGCGGAGATTGACTTGGAGCGCCTGCTGGCCGTGGCGCTCAGGCCACGGGTTTTCCGCCCTTACCCGAAATTTCCGGCGGTGCAGCGCGATTTCTCTCTGGTTGTGCCGGCCAGCCTTTCTTACGGCCAACTGGCGGAAGCCATCGAGAAGCTGGGGGTCGAAGAGATTCGATGTGTTGAGCCGGTCGAGCGAAAAACGGCGGCCGAGCTGCCGGCCGGCATTCTCCCGGAAGGCCACGTCAGCCTGCTGCTGCGAGTGACTTTCCAGAGCATGGCGCGGACGCTTACCGGCGAAGAGGTAGAGGATGCGGCGGGGCGAATCTGCCGGGCGCTTGAGTTGCAGGGCGCGCGCCTGCGCTCCTGAACCTCATCAAAACGCCATCCTGAAAGGCAGGAGAAAGCTGTGGAGCTGATCGAGAGTCTGGCGAATCTGGAAACGAAGCTGGCGAAGGCGGTTGAAGTCTTCAAGCAGGTGCAGGCGGAAAAGCGCGACCTGGAGCAGGCGCTCGAAAAGACCCAGACCGGCTGGAATGATTACGAGGCGCGCATTGAAACCTTGCAGCAAGAAGTTAAGGCGCTGCGGCGGGAGCGCGAGGAGGTGCGGATTCGCCTGGAAAAACTCCTGGCGCAGATCAATTTATTGACAAAGGAGGGCTCGACGGGATAATAGGGACCAGGCGCGGCCCAGAGCCCGCCGGAGCCCGGAGGAACGCATGACCGCCACGCCGGACGGGATTCGGGTTGAAATCTACGACCAGGAATACCGCATGAGGGGCGACCTCGATGCGGAGTACATCGAGCAACTGGCTAAGCTCGTGGATGGCAAGATGCGCACCATCGCCGCGCGCACCCAGACGGTGGATTCACTGCGGGTGGCGGTGCTGGCCGCCCTCAATATCGCGGACGAATATCAGCAACTGAAAGCTAAGTGCGAAGCGGTGACGAAGGAAGCGGACGAAAGAGTGGATGAGTGCGCCCGCCGCCTCGACCAGATTCTGAACCTCAGAGCGTGAGCGCTGCCCGCCGCTCGCCTCCCGCCAGGGACGTTCGCGCCTGCCTCGCGCCCGCCGCCCATCTTTCGTCCAGAAAGGGACTTCTTGCAATCTGCCGCGCGAATCCTGTTTATCGGTGATATTTTCGGGCAACCGGGCCGCCGAATCGTTAAAGAAATGCTCCCGGCGCTATCCGAGGAGTATTATCCCGACTTGGTGCTGGCCAATGCCGAGAACGCGGCGGGGGGATTCGGCATTACGCCGCCGCTGGCCGAGGAGCTGCTCGATTTAGGCATAGCCGTCCTCACCTCGGGCAACCATATCTGGGACAAGAAGGAGATCCTGCCGTACCTCCGTGAGCACGCCGACAGCCGGCTGCTCCGCCCAGCGAACTATCCGGCCGCCGCCCCCGGACGGGGAGTTTATGTGAACAGAACCCGGGCCGGACTCGGGTATGCCGTCATCAATCTGCAGGGCCGGGTGTTCATGCCCTCCATTGACTGCCCCTTTCGCACCGCCGATGCTTTGCTCGCTCAGATACCGGTCGAGGTCAAGTTAAGGATCGTGGACTTGCACGCCGAAGTCACGTCGGAGAAGATGGCCATGGGGTGGTACCTGGATGGCCGCATCACGGCGATGGTGGGAACTCACACGCACGTCCCTACGGCCGATGAAACCGTGCTGCCGCAAGGAACGGCGTACATCACCGATGCCGGCATGACGGGGCCTTACGACTCCGTGATCGGCATGGAAAAGGGCGCGGTGATTGAAAAATTCCTCAGCCAAATGCCAGCGCGATTCGAAGTCGCCAAGGGGGACGCGCGTTTTTCGGGCGTTTTAATTGAAGCCGATCCGGCGACCGGCCGTGCGCTTTCTATCCGGAGAATTTCGCGAAGCTGAGGATGGACGGCCATCCACGTCATGAGACGGCTGAGGGCCAATGCCCCCGTCACCCTCCTCCCGCCGCCCGGGCGTGCAACTTTTGGTGGAGCCTGGGAATCGAACCTACCGAGGCGCGCTTGTAATCCGCAATTTTAGGGTGCACACTGGAGGCATGGAGTGGTGGGGCTGCGGGGACAAATCCCGGGATCATGATGTCGCGGGATGGCCGAGGGGTTAAGGAGAAGCTCCAATGAAAATGGCGACAAGAGCACGAATCGGGAGCTTTTTGGCGGTGATGGCGGTCCCCTTGGTGGCGCTTGCGGCCAATGGTGGCGGCAAGGCCCCAGCCCCAGCGGCTGCCACCGCCAAAACCAAGGCGGTCGCTGGCAATAGTGCCGGGGTTATTCTGCCGGCGGGCACCACGCTGCACGTGCGCCTGGAGACCACGCTGACTTCCAAGACCAACAAGAATGGGGACAAATTCAGGGGTATCGTTGACCAACCGGTCATGGCCAATGGTGAGACGATTGTTCCCAAAGGTAGTCTGGTGAGCGGGCATGTGGTCTTCGTCAAACCCTCCAAGCGGATCAAGGGTGTAGGCCAGATGCGGATCGTGCTGGACAATATCACGACTGAGAACAACACGGATTTTCCCCTGACCGGGTCTCTGGATAACGCTCAAGGAAGCCCTTGCGCCCGCATGGCCCATGACAACGAGGGGACGATCAAAGGGTGTGGCAAAAGTGTGAAGGCCGCGCTTAAGGGAGCAGCGATCGGCGGAGCAGTGGGCGCGGGCGCGGGCGCGACGGTCGGCATGGGACACGAAATTGATTGCAACTACTTCGGGAATTGCGGAGGCCCTAGCTTTGGGGCCGATATCGGATACGGCGCTGCAATCGGCGCGGGCGCGGTCCTGATTTACAGTCTATTCAAACACGAAAAAACCCTTATCTTGATCCAAGGGACGGAGCTGACCTTCATCGTGGATCGCAGTGTTCCGGGAATCAAGATACCGGCGAGCGAAGCGAACGCCATCGCATCGGGTAGCTGAGCGGTTGCGGCATTGTCCGAATTGTGAAGCTCGCTCTAGCAAAGAAAGGGCGAGCCGTTCTCGCGTCCCACCTCTGGCTCAAAGATATCTTTGGCGTAAACGGCCGGCGAGCGTCTAGGGTGCCTTTCCGATCCGGAGCGGTGTCCGCGCGCCAATCGCCCCCCTCGCTGGACTCACCATTGAGCGTCCGAGGCTAATGGAGTGGTGCTAGTGGAGGAATTAAGTCATAGCCTGGCCGGGTTTCGTACTCCTCAAGATAGCGGCGGTAGGCCAGGCTCGACGGCCGACGGTCCGTCGGCGCTGGGGGATAATTCGACATGGCGCGGAAGGGGAGCGGAGTTGAGGTTTTGGCGAAGGCCGTGTTGGGTTCGCCGTCTTTGGCGTACCCGGTCGCGTCGAGGAAAAAGTCGCGCGCCCACCCGGGCTTGAGCGGAGGCAGATCGCGCGCGCTGAACGCCACGCCGATTTCATCGCCTGTCGCCATCACCACCAGCCGGTCATCGGGGCTATCGAGCAATTTCAGGACGCTCCCGTAGCGCGTGTAAGGCCCGGCCATCGGGTTCCACGGCGCGTGCCGCATCAGGTGGGCGTACTCGTAATAATCCGGATGGGCGTGTTGCGGATCGCTGACCGTGACGGAGAAGCCGCGATAGCGCAAACGGGCGGACTCAAGCGGCAGAGTCGCATCCGGCTGGATGCGGGATTCATCGGTGGTGAAGAAAGCCTGGTCCCAATAGACGCACAGATTCGTGACGATGCGAACGTGGTGATCCGCCGTCAAAAATTTCCCCGTCAAATCCACCCGCATCGCGCGGTTGGTGCCGCTCGGCAAGCCGATATCGGGAATCACCGTCACCCAGCGGCCCTGGGCGTTGCGGACTTGCAGATAGGGATCGGTCATGTGGAGCTTGCGGCTGTGAATCAGGGCGCGCGCCCCGTTCGAGTCCGTCCAATAGACCCAGCCCGTCAGCCAAAGCGCCACATGGCTGGAGGCGGGGAACGCGCCGAGGTTCATCGTCAGCGAGTGCGTCTGGGCCATGCCCGGAATCCCGATCGGACGAAAGCTAGTGACGTAGTGGCCGTCGGCCTTGAGGAGAAGCGGCAGGACGTTGTGGCCCTGGTCGTCCACGGCCGAGACCGGAAAGCGCCGGTTGCGGACCGCATAAAGAGCCGGTGGTTCAGGGTGCGGAGAGTAAATTTCATTGGCATAGATTCGCTCGCCGACCGGGTGGTCCACGGCGAGCAGGCGGAGGCTGTCGAAATAATCCGTTTCCCGCATCTCATCGGTCAAGCGGAACAGATATGAGCCGTCGCGCTCACGCAGGGTCTCGGGCAGGCGGACGTATTGTTCCGGATACGGGCGGATGTAAGAACCGTCGGGCCCAAGCTCGCCTAGCGGGCCAATCCCCAGCACGTCGGTCACATAGGCAAAGCGTTTTCCGTTCCAGGCATAGAGCAGCGGGCAGGAACTTGCCATCCGCTCCGATTCCCGCATGGCGATGGCCGTGTCGGTGGCGACGTCCATGTGGTTCTGGATGATCTGATTCGGCCATGTGGCGCGGACCACGTCTAATCTGGCGAGGTTGCCGGTGAAGATCCTGACCGGGCCGCCGATGACCTCAACC
>JAKAWO010000053.1:0-10480 GCA_021827255.1 Acidobacteriota bacterium
CTTCGATCCCTGCGCCATCTTGATTTCAAGCTGCTCGGCCCGCGCCAGATACTCCGGCGTCACCCCGAAGCGCGCCGAGGCAACCTGTTTGATCTTGTGCGCGGCGGATTCACCGTGAATGAGCTCGGCGTAAACGATGGGATCCTCGCCGCCTTCGCCGGTGTTGGATCGGCCTCCGATGCGGTTCATGGCGATGGCGAGCGTGTGCTGGGTTTCCGGGCTGAGCGCTCCCAGGGACATGGCCTGGGTCGAAAAGCGCTTCAGGATGGCTTCCACGGGTTCGACTTCTTCGACTGAGATCGCTTTCCGCCCGGAGTCGTCGCCGCCGGCGAAGCGGAAGCGAAGAATATCCCGCAGGGTGAGCGGCGCGCGGCCGTCCACTTCCTCGGCGAAGCTTTGGTAGGCTTCCGGGCTGTTATCCCGCGCCGCCTTTTGCAGCTTGCGCACCACTTGGGGTGAAAACGCATGGCGCTCGAAACCGTGCCGGAAGCGATAGAAGCCGCTGAAATCGAGCTTGGAGGCGGGCTTTTCAAACGCCTGTCGGTGCCGCTCGAGCACGCTCGAGGCGAGGTCGTCAAATTCAGCGCCTCCGATCAGCGTTTTCGTTTCAGGGAAGAATTTCTCCGCTATTTCGCGGCCCAACCCAAGGATCTCGAAAAATTTCCCGCCTTGATAGCTGGCCAGAGTGGAGATGCCCATCTTCGACAAGATTTTCATGAGGCCCGCCTCGATGCCCGCCCGGAAATTGTCGAGGGCCTCGGCGGTTGAAAGGTCGCCGAGTTCGCCCTGCCGGGCCAGCTCGGCCACGGTTTCGAGCGCCAGATAGGGGTTGACCGCCGCGGTGCCGTAGCCGATCAGGCACGCCACCTGGTGCGCTTCCCACACCTCGGCCGTTTCGACGACCAGGTCCACCTTGTTGCCCACCCCTTCGGCGATCAGGCGTTCAACCACGGCGCCCACGGCGACGAGAGCTGGGACGGCAGCCGACTGGGCGTCCACGCCGCGGTCGGTCAGAATCAAGACGGAGCTGCCCTGCCTGGCTCGCTCCACGCTTTCTTCGACAATGCGGGTAACGGCGCGCGACATTCCCTCCGCGGCTTCCGCAGCCGGGAACAGGGTTGAGATTCTGGCGGGCTGGAACTTGGCGGCCGCAAGGCGCTCCAGTGCGGCCAGTTCATCATCGAACAACAAGGGCGACTCCATCCGGATCATGCGCGCGTGCTCCGGCGTTTCGCTCAGCACCGAGTGGCGAGGGCCGATATAGAGACTGAGCGCCATCACCAAAGACTCGCGCAAGGGGTCAATCGGGGGGTTCGTGACCTGCGCGAACATCTGACGAAAATAGTGATAGATGGGTCGGGGATGGTTGGAAAGCGGGGCCAGAGGCGTGTCATCACCCATCGAGCCGACCGGCTCCTTCCGCTCGCCCGCCAGCGGCTTGAGCAGCAGCTCGATGTCCTCTGCGGTGAAACCGGCGGCCCGTTGCGTGGCCACGAAAAGCTGAGGATCGCGCTCCGCCAAGCGCTCCAACCAACCTTCCGGCCGCGCTAGCTGGGTTTCCGCCGCCTTCAAGCGTGGCAGGAAGATCATGCTCTGACGAATCCACTTGAGATATTTCCGTCCGTGGGAGATCTGCCGCTTCACCTGCTCGTTCTTGAAAATTTTGCCGTGCTCGAGGTCCACCAGAAAGATCTGTCCCGGCCCCAACCGCCCTTTTTCCTTCACGCGCTCGGGCTCGATGGGCAGCACGCCGACCTCGGAGGCTAAGACGACGAGCCCGTCCTGCGTGATGGTGTAACGCGCCGGTCGCAGGCCATTGCGGTCGAGCGCGGCGCCCACCAGCGCCCCATCGAGAAACGCCATGGCCGCCGGACCGTCCCAGGGCTCCATCAAACAGGAGTGGTAATGGTAAAAGGCCTTGACATCAACGGGAATTTCCGCCGAACTCTCCCAGGCTTCCGGAATCATCATCAACAGAGCGTGCTGGACGGTGCGGCCGGAGCGCGTCAGCAGTTCGAGGACGTTATCGAAGCTCGCCGAATCGCTGCCGCCCGGCTGCACGACAGGCTTCAGCCACGCGGCATCGCTTCCCCAAACGGGATGTTCGAGCACGGCTTCGCGCGCCTTCATCCAGTTTCGGTTGCCGAGCAGCGTATTGATCTCCCCGTTGTGCGCCACCAGCCGGAAGGGCTGCGCCAGGAACCAGCTCGGCGAGGTGTTGGTGCTGTATCGCTGATGAAACAGCGCGGCGGAAGTTTGGAACTCTGGGTCGGCCAGGTCCCGGTAGAAAACGCCTAGTTGGGCAGGCGCCAGCAGGCCCTTATAAACAATGTTGCGGGACGAAAAGGAGGAAATGTAACAGCCGCTCATGCCAGCATCCAAGAGGCGCCGCTCGATTTCCTTGCGTGTCAGGTAGAGCGCCTGCTCGAGCTCCCGCTGCTGGTCGGATGGCTGGGCAATCAAAAGGTGCCAAATGGATGGCTGGGTTTCGCGGGCTTGAGGCCCAAGCGCAAACTCGTCGAGCGGAACGTGGCGCCAGCCAGCCAGGAATAGACCCCGATCGCGTACCACCTCCTCCGCCATGAACATGGCGCGAGCGCGCTCAACGCCGGCCTGCGGTAAAAAGAAAACTCCGACCGCAATTTTCCACTCGGGACGGAAACCCGAATTCAGGCGAGAGGCTTCACGGGCGAAGAAGGCTTGCGGGAGCGCTGTCGAGATGCCCGCGCCGTCGCCGCTTGAGCCATCGGCATCCACGCCGCCGCGGTGGGTGAGTCGGCCGAGCGCCTGGAGAGCCTGCTCCACGACGCGGTGCGAAGGTGGCTGGCCAAGCTGAGCCACAAATCCCGTCCCGCAGGCGTCGTGCTCCTCCCGCCGGTAAAGACCTTTACAATCATCACCTTCCGACTCTCGCGCCATAATTCGCCTGAACCGACACTGCCCCTTTTCTGGATAGAACCTCATTTTGACGTGCGCGGCCCTGCGTGTTAAATCAATACTTTTTATGCAAACCATAAACAGGACAGTCGGCCGCCGGTTCGGAGCCCGATTGGCTGGCAGCACTCGACAAAAGGGGCCCTCCGCGCGAGCGCCCTTCGGAACGCGGCAAGGGCCGGAGCGTCTTCGTGGATAGGTTCTTGTGGGATACGATGATAATGTACGATTGATTAAAAGCCGATATGCAGTGAGGAGGTGGGGAGTGCCTTCCCTTCGCCGTTTGATAGGTCTAGCGTCCTGCGCCGGAACGCTTATGGCAGCAACTGCGTGCGGGCCAAAGGCAGTTTCGCATGTGGACGAGCGGGCCGTAGAGGAAAGCCTGATTCGTTCCGCCGACCAGAGCTGCCAGCGGGCCGCGCAATCAAAAACCGCGGAGCGAATGATCAACTGTTACACCCAAAATGCACTCTGGATAATCCCTCACATGCCGCCCGCGAAGGGCCACGACGCGATCCTAACGGCTTGGCGCGATTTGTTCCTCCAATCGTCGTTCGCCTTGACTTGGCGGACCACAGAGATCATCGCCGCGCATTCAGGCGAAATCGGCTATTCGCTCTGCACTTACCGGCTTACGGCCCGGTTCAAGAATTCCAAGCAGCCTATCACGGACCAGGGCGATGGCCTTGCCGTGTGGAAAAGGCAGCCGGACGGAAAATGGAAAATGGCGGCGGATGTCCTCAGTTCGAATCCTCCCGCGTCAAATGCCTCCACCCGCTAGCCGCCCTGGCTGTCGGCGTGCGGATGGGCCGCCCAACGACCTGGACGGTCCACGTTTTAGAGATTCTAACGGCCAGTGGAAGCCAAGCTGAGGACATGGCGGGCAAGAGCGCGCGGATTGTGGCGCGCAACATAGTCCTGCTCCATCACCAACGGGGCGCAGGCCGGTTTGATTCCCAGAGCCTGAATGGCATCGAGGTCGTTGGCCACCGGCTCCGCCCCTTCCGCCGCGTATCGGCGTAGCAGTTCGGCAGACAACGGTTCGGTATTGAAAACCCCGTAGTGGAATAGATTGCCGCCAGCATGCTCGATCAGGGCGCGAAGATGGTCAGCGGCGCTGTAGCCGGTGGTTTCACCCGGCTGGGTCATCAAGTTGGCGATATAAACCTTGCGCGCTCGCGACCGCTCGATCCTTTCCACGATGCCGCGGACCAGCAGGTTGGGAATCAGCGACGTATAGAGCGACCCCGGACCGAGTGTAATTAAGTCTGCCCCTTCGAGTGCGCCCAATGTTTCGGCGAGCGGCTCGCAGTCTTCCGGCACGATGGAAAGCCGCCGTATCGGAGTCGTCGTGCTGCTGATGGCGGCCTCGCCGTCCACGCTGCGGCCGTTGGCGAGCAAAGCACGCAAGCGGACGTCGTCTAACGTCGAGGGGAAGATTTCCCCCCGCACGGCCAGGATTTCACTGGCAGACCGCACCGCCTTGGCGAAATCACCGGTGAGGTCCGTGAGGGCGGTGAGGAAGAGATTGCCAAAGCTATGTCCGCGCAATCCCAGGCCGCGCGAAAACCTGTATTGGAAAACTCGCGTCAGGATTTGCTCGTCTTCCGCTAGCGCCACCAGGCAGTTGCGAATGTCGCCCGGTGGGAGCATTCCAAATTCCCGACGCAACCGGCCCGAACTGCCCCCTTCGTCGGTCACCGTAACTACAGCCGTTAGGCGGGAAATGGCTGGTTGGAGGGGCTGATGGGATGGAAAAACGATGACGTGGGCCTTGAGGCCGCGCAGGAGGGCCGCCAAGCCGGTGCCGCCGCCAATACTCACAACCTTCACTATCCGGAAACTCCCAGACGCCGACTACGGGCGGCCATCGGAAGATGGAGAGAAAAAATTGGAAGCGGCGGCCTTATGAAATTCCGCCGGCCAAAAGCTGCTGGAAGCGGGGTTCACGGGAAAGAGCCTGGAAATCCACGTCTCGGCGGGCCAGAATCCGGTTTCCCGCCCGCAACTGAATGGCGGCTCGCAAGTGGGTGAGCGCTTGCTCAGTCTCGCCTTGCAATGCGTAAGCGGCTCCCAGAGCGTATTGCACATGCTCACGGCCGGGCCCTAATTTATCGGACTTGCTCAAGTGCTCGACCGCCAAGCCAAGCTGCCGGCTGTTCAACGCTGCAATCCCTTGCAAGTAATGCTCTTCGGCCGTTCGAATCACAGGGGTCTCGCGGCCCATCCGTTGCTCGCATAGGCGAAGGTGGATGCGAGCTCGGTCCGCAACTTCCCGAGCCGGGTGGCGGGTGAGGTTTTGGAAGATTTCCGCCGCTTTTTGATAGCTTCCTTTCTGGAATTGGCGGACACCGACCTCAAAATCCCGCAGCGCAATCTGATAGGCCACCTGCTCAGCGCTCGGCACCTTGCGCAATCGAACCGGCGTAAGCCCCGAATGAGTCGGCTTTGTGACCGACCGTTTAGCGGCGTGCGCCCTCGAGGAGGCGTAAACCCCACCCCCAACTCGGAGCCTTCGGCCCGTTCGCTGGGCTTTGCCGCCCCTCGCCGAAACCCCTGCTGTCCCTTTTCTTTGGATTCGCTTAAGCATAGTTCCTTCAATAAGTTAACTATCATCAGGCCAATTCTGTACTGGCCTTCAAATATCAATAGTAACAGAGTTCCGCGCTCACAGTCAAATTGCGGGCAGCCGAGCAAGTAGGCAAAGATCGCTTGCGAATCCGCTTAATCGAGCCAAACGCGGTGGCGCGGGGGCGTCAGAACCCGGCCGAGTTATGGGCGCCTCAGTCATCCCCGCCACGCACTTCCTCTGCCTAAAGCGCCGGAAACGCTCGGGTCACGCAAAACCTTGCCGACATGGGTCCTGGAGTGTTAAGATGGTAGCAATGCGCGATCACTCAGAAGCTGTCTTGCCCCGCACCGCTACAGTCCAAAGCATTCTCGCTTGTTGTTGCTGTCGTTAACAGGCCCCTCATTTATTCATCCGGCTTCGATAACTTAAATGATTATTGAGATAGCATAAGGAGGCTGATAGACCATGAGCGAATACGAACATCCGGAAGTTTTAGTGGTCACTGATTGGGTGGCCGGTCACGTGGACGATCCCAAAGTGCGGTTGGTGGAAGTGGATGTGGACACCAGCGCCTACGAAAAGGGTCACCTCAAGAACGCGGTGGCTTGGAATTGGACCTCGCAGCTCCAGGACAACGTTCGCCGCGATGTGCTGGGCCAGCGGCAGTTCGAGGAACTTTGCAGCAACTCGGGCATTGCGAGCGACACCATCCTCATCCTTTATGGCGACAACAACAACTGGTTTGCGGCTTATGCGCTGTGGCAGTGCAAATATTTTGGCCACAAGGACGTGCGGCTGATGAACGGGGGACGGAAAAAGTGGGAACTGGAGGGGCGTTCTTTCACGACCGACGTCCCGAATTTTCCCCGGACAAATTACAAAGCTGCCCCTCCCGATGAAAGCATCCGCGCGCGCCGCGAGCAGATCTTTAGCATCCTGGACCAAAGGAACGCCTACTTGGTGGATGTCCGGTCCACCGATGAGTTCACCGGCAAGATCATCGCGCCGGCCGGGATGACGGAAACCGCCCAGCGGGGCGGCCACATCCCCACCGCGGTGAACATCCCCTGGTCCAAAGCGGTCAACGAGGACGGAACCTTCAAGAATTACGACGAGCTGGCCAAACTGTATGGCTCTCTCGGCGTAAAGTCCGACAAAGAGACGGTGGCCTATTGCCGCATCGGGGAGCGTAGCTCGCACACTTGGTTCGTACTAAAGTATCTGCTCGGTTTCGGGAAGGTTCGCAACTACGACGGAAGCTGGACGGAATGGGGCAACTTGGTGGATGCGCCCATCGAGAAAGGCGAAGCCGCGCGAGCCTAAGCGTAACCGGCCCGTGCGACAACTTGGCGGAGCAGCTTAGGCGCATCGGCGTGGCGGATGGCGATAGATCTCGCACGCTGAGACGCCATCCAACGCTGGCGACACGAGGAGTCCTATCAAAATTATCGGACCCCGAGGAGGCAAAGTGGACCTTGCAACGGAGACCCTGGCTCGCATGGACGCGCGGATTACGGAGAAGCACCTGCTTCTCCACCCTTTTTACCGAGCTTGGACCTGCGGACAACTGCCGCGGGCGGCCCTGATTGACTACGCCCAGCAGTACTATCACCATGTCGCGGCTTTTCCGACGTATCTCTCTGCTCTCCATTCGCACACGGAGGATCCCGCCGTGCGCCGCCACATTCTCTCGAACCTGACCGACGAAGAAGCGGGCCGCCCGAACCATCCCGAGCTTTGGCTACAGTTCGCCGCAGCGCTCGGCTTGAGCCGGGAGGATGTTTCCAGCGTTGAGCCTTGGCCCGAAACCCTGGCGCTCGTCGCCACGTTTCGATCAATTTGCCGCGATGGGAGCACGGCCGCCGGACTCGCCGCACTCTATGCCTACGAAAGTCAGATTCCCAAAGTGGCGGAAGCGAAACTGGAGGGTTTGCGGCGGTTTTACGGATTCAGCCCGCCCGATGGCGTGGCGTACTTCAAGCTGCACATCGAGGCTGATCGTGAGCACTCCCGCGTCGAACGCGAGATGCTAGAGGCGTCCCTTGACGCGGCAACCGCTCCCGCCGCCTTAGTCGCCGTGAACTCTGTGCTTGACAGCCTGTGGAATTTTCTGTTCGCGGTTGGGCGTCGCCATGCCATTTGTGAGGAATCAAGCTAGCTCATGGAGATGTTGGATATGGGGAGGCATCCGGGCCGGACAGCTTTCCTGCTGCGCACACGTATCCTCCCGGCGGTCCATTCCATCCTCAGCGGAGGTCTCGAGCGCTGATCGTTGGTCAAGGCGGCTATTTTAGGCGAACCTCCAGCGATTTTTTCACCTGGGTTATGGCGATTTTGTCTTCCCGCGCCAACCAGCCCACTGCCAGCTCAACCAGCGGACCGGAACCATTGATTTTCTTCTTGAGTCCGGAAAGCGTCTGAGGCCCTTGCTCACTGAGTGCCTGCCAGACCCTCCCGGCGGTTTCTCCGACTGCTTGCGTCATTTCCATTGTCTCTTCGTCTCCTTATTTGTCTCCCTGTATCCGCTTGCCTGAAACTCATCATGCCGCTTGAAGAGTCCGCGGGTCGTAGCGCCCGGGAAGCTCCGCCGAGCCGCCGCTTGGTCCATCGGGCAAGGCGTCCCGCTGAGACAAGCAGCGTCTGCTTCCGAACAGAGAGGCTCAGCCCCCAGCGGCCACATGCTGCCCGGCCGAAGAATCATCGCCAAGGTGAATGGTCACATCCCATTTTCGCGCAATTCCGCACTTAGTAAAACCAAAAAGTAATTATCAGAGGAATAACGAACTTCTTTCTGACTCGCAGCACGCTGATCTCTGGGCTGGTCCACCGAGCATTCGTGCCAGCTTCAATCCGCAGGCGCGGGCCCGCCCGCGCCATTGTCAAGTAACCCTTTTCGCGGCGTTTCCACACGGAGAGAGGTTTTTGCGGAATCCGGGGCGGGCGGGAAACAGTCATCCCGAATCCAACAGACGGCGGGCCAGTTGCCGGTAGTATCGAAGTTAGGCGGAGTGGTAACGAGGGGCGACTGTTACCGGCGTGGCTTGGAGAAGAACGAGGCCGCGAGTTCGATCAATCCCCAGAAGACAGCGCAGAACCACAGATCAACCAGAGTGCCAAGGTCGGGATGGTAGGAGTGATGCTGGGCTGCGGCCGGGAGGCGAGATTGAACAGCAAAATAAACCACGTTGCCGGCGATGATGGCGGCCAACATGCGGATCATCGGTGCTGCCTTGCGCCGTGTCATCGAGCGGGAAAGCCTCCTAGGACTACTACGTTAGAACCTTTGAAATTGGATTCTGCTCTTTTGTGGCAGAATATTTTTGACCACTATGAGTTGGCCCTGTGTTGATGCACCTTTGAAGGCAATTTGAAATCGGTCCAACTTCCCTGTTTGGTTCCGGCTATGCCGGGTTAGGAGAAGTGCGAAAGGGGGGATTCGAACCCCCACCCCTTGCGGGACCAGATCCTAAGTCTGGCGCGTCTGCCAGTTCCGCCACCTTCGCGACATAAGCTATGCCATTATCGCACAGGACCGCGCTAGAGCGCTGCCCTTCTCGACTCGACGCGCAGCCTTTTCCGTCTCTCACGTGCCTTCTGTTCGTTCCATGCTGGAATCGCAATGGGGGTGGCGCTTCGGAGGATCGGGCAAGAACTTTAGAGAACCAGGCTATGGCCCAAAGCGTCAGCGGACTATACTTCATCCTTGAGGCTAGGCGGAATCTCGCCGACTCATCTGCGGCGCTGACCTTCGGTGCAATCCCCTCCTGGAGCGCGCCACCCTAAGATGGATGGGAGGCAGCGACACGGCCTTGGCGACGGCCCAAACGGTTGGCTAATCCGCTACGAAAGCGCCTCGAAGGAGAAAACATGCAAAAACGCAAACTTGGAAAAAGCAATCTTGAAGTTTCAGCACTCGGGCTGGGCTGCATGGGCATGAGCTTTTCTTACGGCCCGCCCAAAGACAAGCAGGAGATGATCGCTCTGATCCGGGCCGCCGTCGAACGCGGCATCACCTTCTTTGACACCGCGGAAGTCTATGGCCCGTACACCAACGAAGAGCTGGTGGGAGAAGCCCTCGCTCCCTTCCGCGGGCAAGTGGTGATCGCCACGAAGTTTGGCTGGAAAATTGATCCCAAGGCGGAGCGCGGATTGGCCGGGCTCGACAGCCGGCCAGAGCACATCAAGCAGGTCGCCGAGGGTTCGCTCAAGCGGCTTCGAGTTGACGTTATAGATCTCTACTATCAGCACCGTGTTGACCCGGAGGTTCCGATTGAAGACGTGGCGGGAGCGGTGAAGGACCTTATCCGGCAGGGCAAGGTGAAGCACTTCGGCCTTTCCGAAGCCGCGGCAAAAACGATCCGCCGTGCCCACGCCGTCCAGCCGGTCACCGCAGTGCAAAGTGAATACTCGCTTTGGTGGAAGCGTCCGGAAGAGGAGGTGCTGCCGACCTGCGAGGAACTCGGAATCGGCTTCGTGCCCTACAGCCCTCTGGGCAAGGGCTTCCTGACGGGCAAGATCAATGAAAACACGGCGTTCGACAGCTCCGATTTCCGCAGCATCCTGCCTCGTTTTGCGCCGGAGGCTCTGAAGGCAAATCAGGCTTTGGTCGATTTGCTCGGCAAGATCGCAGCGCGGAAGGAGGCGACGCCAGCTCAGGTCGCGCTCGCTTGGCTGCTGGCGCAAAAGCCGTGGATCGTTCCCATTCCCGGCACGACCAAGCTCAATCGCCTCGAAGAAAATATCGGTGCAGTCGCCGTCGAACTCACGCCTGACGATCTCCGCGAAATCGAAAGCGCGGCCTCGAAGATCACGATCCAAGGGGCTCGATATCCCGAACACATCGAGCGCATGACAGGTCTGTGAGCGCCGGGCCTCGCTCTCGTTGCATTCCGGTCTGCGCACAGAGTACGAATGCGAAGTTTCGTAGCGCAGGCCGCCGCCTCTGCGGTCTGCGCCTCTTGTCTTGAATTCCCG
>JAKAWO010000053.1:10490-12351 GCA_021827255.1 Acidobacteriota bacterium
GGGACTCTGCGCTACCCTGCCTGCCCGAGCTGATCGATCTGGTGTGGAACGGAAGGATCAACCCCGACAAGGTCTTCGACCTGACTCTGCCCCTCGACCAGGTAGCAGAGGGATACCGCGCGATGGACCAGCGCGGCGCGATTAAGTTTCGTAGCGCAGGTCGCCGCCTCTGCGGTCTGCGCCTCTTGTCTTGAATTCCCGCGCGTCCGGGTTTTGGTTCGTTACGCGGTCAACTGGCGGCAGAGATTGACGAGAAGGCGATGGTGGCGCTCGCGTGAAATTGAGCCGATTGTGCCCAGCATGGCGGTTTCCGGCAATACACCGAGGAATCCCAAGCGGATGATAGACGCCGCCTTCAGTCCCGTATCCGCAAACTCGGGGTCGCGCGGCGCGCTACAGGCTGGACATTTCCCGTAGTTTGGGCTACAATGTAGCTCAATAGGAGGTTAACGCCATGAGTGCCAATTCCGTCGTTCGCGCCCGCATCGATGAACGGACCAAGAGGGAAGCCGCTGCGGCGCTGAAGAAAATCGGTCTTACCGTGTCCGATGCCTTTCGGCTGCTGCTGGTGCGCGTCGCGGCGCAAAAGGCCCTGCCGTTCGAGCCGCTCAATCCCAACGCCGAAACCGCAGCAGCGATGAAAGCCGCGCGTCGGGGCGAGCTCGTCAAGGTCGGTAAGCCGGATAAACTGCTGCGGAGCCTGAATGCGGGAAGTTAAATACACTGCCCGCTTTAAGCGCGACTACAGGCGAGAAAAATCCGGTCGGCACAGCAAGAAGCTGGACGCGCTATTGATGGAGGTGGTGAACTTGCTGGCCGCCGACATGCCGCTGCCCTGCCGGAATTTCGATCACCCACTGTCCGGGGAATGGAACGATCACCGCGACTGCCACGTCAGACCGGATCTCGTTCTGATCTACCGCAAGCCGGATGACGAGAGCCTCGAACTTGTGCGCCTTGGCTCGCATAGCGAGCTTGGCCTGTGAAAGACATGGCGCGGTGCAAATCTTACCCTTTGTGAAACACGGCGGGGGGCCGCGATTGGAAGCCCACGGTCACAAAAGGCCGTGACCGTGCCCCCCACTTGAGTGCTGACGCCGCAGGCGAGCCGATCACCAAAAGGTGGGAGGCGCCGGAGCAGAACGGCAGGACGATTCTGGATACGGCCGTCGGCTTGGGGAAGGGGAGCGAGGGCGATGTTGCCATCGTTCATTTGCGGAGGTCAGCCTCGGTGTATTCGGGCTCGTTATCGCCGTAGGCGCGCGCCAGTTGGCGGACGGACAGCCGCAACCCATCGTGCCGCTCGTCGTCCTGGGGAAGCACGACCACGACCAAGTGAGCGTTTTCTGGTAAGGCTCGTCCAGGTCAATCTTCTTTCCGTCGTAGTGGCCGCTCAAGGCTACCGTTTTCATCGTACTCTATCCTGCCGTTCTGGAGTAATCGCCGCAAGCGCAGGCTTCAATCGCGCCAGAACGTCCGACAGGTCTGCGGCCGTGAGCAATCGGTATTGTGGTATGCTGGAATCCTTACATTTCCATGTCGCTATAGTTGTTCCGCTGTGCCGCCCCAATCCTGTGGATGCACATCCGCCACCGACTGTGAAAAGGTCCACGAGTGTCCTGCGAAGTCTTCGGCGTTGTATTGCCGCTCGCCGTAGGGATGAGTCGCCGGATCCTGCGTGATCCGCGCCCAGTGAGCCCTGGCCCGTTGGCAGTGGGCGTCGGCGTCTTCGACACGAACCGTGACGGAAAATCCCATGCCCGCGACTGCCTTGGCCTCGTTCGGGCGCATTTCCCGCACGATAACTGCCCCATTCCCCACATTCAACTGCACGCGGTGGTTGCCCACGGCTGCGTCAAAG
>JAKAWO010000054.1 GCA_021827255.1 Acidobacteriota bacterium
CAGCAGGGCGGCTCGCCCACGAACCTTGCGTCGCGCGAGCCAGCGCGGGAAGTCATCGAGAGAAATCAGATCACGGTCGAGATGGCGGCGGCAGCCCGTGGTTGTGCCCACCACCAGGGCGCGGTCGCCGATAGCGTCAAGAAGGCTCTCCGCGGCTCGGGCCGATTTCACCACGTGCTCCGCCCCCACCGCGGACCGCGCTTCCTGCCACACCGGCTCGTAGGGAGCCACCACGACCAGGTCTTCAAGGCCAAAATTCGCCATCGCTCGCGCCGCGGCGCCAATGTTCAAGGGATTGCGCGGCCGCACCAGCACGACTCGCCACGCCCATCGGTCGGTTCCCATGCAGCCGATTCTACCAGTCCGGGAACGAAGGGGCGTTGGGTTGTTCGGCGGGCAATGGCGCCGCCACCGGCCTCGAGTTCGTCGAGGCTGCCAGGGCACGAACGCTCCGCTCTAGGCTACGAATTGAGCTAGCGAGGATTCGGCGCCGCAGGCGGCTGGGGATTTTGGTTGGGGCCGGCCACGCCAATCATTTTGATCTTGGACGTCGACTTGAATTGTTTGTAATCCGTGTAACGGATGATCTCCTTGATATGGACGGGGCCATTCGGAAAGTAAAGCGTGTCATCCGCCTCGGTAAACACGGGAAACCAGAATTTGCCGTCAATTTGTCGCCGCCACGTGCTAAAGTTGGGAAAAAGGTTCTCACTATTTCCGTTGCGGATTTGGGGAACCTGCCGGCCCTCAGTCTTCACAATCTGCAAGTCGTGGTCATCCACATAGACCACGCCATCAAAATACTCGTGGTGCTTCTTGATGACCTTCGGGCTCACGCGAAAGACGTAGGCGGTCAGTTTGTCGAGCGGCACGTGGCCGAGATAACGGATATTGTACTCGGGAAGCTCGTCGGTCGTCACGACGAACGGCTGGGTGTGCCGCATCTGGTACATGTCCTGCTCGGTCATCAGCACCCCTTTGAGGTCGCCGGTTGGAGCATAGGTGACGCGCTCAATGCGGTGGCCGTTGTCATCGTAGAGAATGTCCCAATCCTGTTCCCACGTGCCATCCACACGGTCGTCGGCATCGAGGGTCTCAACCCGGTTGATTTGATGGTAGGTGTAATCATTCCTGGCCGCCTTAAACAACGCCTCCTTGGCAGTGAAGGTCTGAATGATCTTCTGAATCTCGGCCGGGCTCGGGTCGGTCAGCTTGGGCGGTGGCGATTCCTTGGCCGGCGCCGCAGCCTGCGAGTGGGTAGCGAGCATCGCCGGCCCCGAGGGTGCCGGGTGGCTGCCCAGGCTTGCCATCACCTGCTCGACTTTTTTCTGCGCGGGCGAAGGCGGCGGGCCGGAGGTTTGCCGCGCTCCCGGCAAGGCGGACCGCGCCACGGGCGTTGACCTCCGCATGGCCGGAGCGGCGGGCGGCGGAGCGGCCGAGTAAAGCTGGTCAGAGATTTTTTGGATTTCTTTGATCAGTTCGGGCGTGGCGCCTTTTTTTTGGAACTCTTTGGCGAGGGCGGAAGTCATCATAAAGCTCACTCCGCGCTCCGCCACCAGAGTCATGATCTTTTGAGGCGACGCGCCGGCGGTCAGCAGGAGGTCAATTTCATCCTTGGTCAAAGGCCCGGCGGAAATCAGAGACAAAGCGGCCCACAGAATGGCCAGGGCCGCTAACGCGCCACACCTAAACGCTCGTTGAAGCTTCCGATCCATCATCCCCTCATACGGAACGGCTACTCTGGCAGATCATCCTTCAACAATAGACACGAAATCCCGCCTTGGAGTTGTATGGGCACAGCGAACCGGCCCCCCGAGCGGGGTGCGAGTGCCACGGCCCTAAATGCCCGCCGCTCGGCAGATATTTGTCCAAAGCCTGCTTCCTGGCGGTTTTGGGACTGGGATTAGCGGGCGCGCCGCCGGTTCTTGAGCCGATGACGCCGGAGTTTGCGGGGGTTCCGCTTAGGCTTGGAGATGGCAAAGGTAGTTGGTCCGACTCGCTGAACTTTCCAGATTTCTTGAGTGGCGTGGGTTTCCGATTTTTCCATAGCGCTTTATCCCCTATCTTCGCATGGCAAGCTACGCTAAGCGGCGTTCAAGAATTCCAGAGGCGATGTGATTTTCTAGCGACCTTCACGCCCCATATAGAATTCTAATGTTGGACGCAGAATAAAACAAGGCTGCCGCCTTGCGGCCGGCCGGCTCAGGGCGAATCTCGAACGTCGTTGTTGAAAATCAATGGGGCGTCGAGGACCCACTCGGCCACTCGAAGCCCACGATTTCACCGTTTTTCCGGCGTTCGAGGATCGGCGAGTACAGTCCCAGCAGCTTGCGCCGCCACCACTTTCCGGTCACGCGTCTCTGTTGGAGATTGGTGAACCAGTATTGCCAGAGAACGGCGCGGATGAACCGAGGCGGCTTTTTTGCAAACGGATTCGAGCGGAACAGCGCCAGCACGCTAGGATCATTTTCGAGCAGCAACTCTTCGGCGCGGACCACCCAAGGATTGGCTTCCCAAGGCTCGAGCGAAGCGAACCACAGGTTCCACTCGAAGCGCGGCTGATAAGGCGCATAAATGCCAGGCGGCTGACGCGGGTCCTGCGGCTTGTAACGGAACGGATAAGGAATCCAGGTGACGCCGTCTCGTGAGCCTTGAAATTCAATCTCATAACGCCCGTGGGTCATCACGGCAAATAAACCGTAGCGATTGGCAAAGCGGAACGGTTCGAGAAGAGTAATAGGAGTGGCGGGCAATGGAAGCCAAGGAACCAGCATCAGCAAAAGCAGCGCCGTGGTGGCATAGAAAATCCAGGTGAGAAAGAAAGTCGGCACAAACAACTTGATCCAGGCGAGAACGGGATTTTCCGGCTTCGGGGCGCTTCCGAGGCCCCCCTCGGCTGACGCCGCCGGCTTCCCAGCGCCCAGCCTTCCGAGCCAGCTTTTGGCTCGGGCCAGGCCGCCCCACGCAAAGGCACTTTTGAAAAATCGGTCGTCCAGCAGAAGAAATCCGAGAAACAGAACCAGGTAATTGAGGAAGGCGTAGTTGGCCGTCAGGATGATTCCGATTTGAAAAGGCGTCAGAATGAGGAAACACACAATGCGGTAGCGGCGCGGCAGAAGAAACATCCAGCAAAGGCCGAGTTCGGCGATCAGCGTGAACAGTGTTAGCCCCCTTTGAATGGCCTGAGGCAATTGCTCGGCGTACCAGCCGATCCAGGTGGGCAGCGGGCCGTTCTGAAAATAGTGATTCATGGCGGTCAAGTGTCGCCACTCGGGATCGTGGCTGGCCAGCTTGGCCACGCCGGACTCGAAGTAGATTCGAAACCATTCCCACTGAAGCAGGAAAAGGCTGGCGCGCGAGGGCGCGTGACGTTCGCCCAATCCCGGGCGCCAGCCCGGCGGCGCGAAAAACAGGCAAATGAAACCGGCTTCGAGCAACATGCCGTCCGATTGAAAATCGGCGAAGTCGCGAGCCGCCGCAACAAAGGAAAGAAACGCCACTAGGCAAATGAAAATCGAGCCGCGCGGCGAGACATTGAAGAAAAGCAACACCGACGCCACGAGCCCCGCCCAAACGAGAACGCGCATGGCTTCGCTTCCGCTTCCCAGCCACAGCAGCGTGGGCGCAAACCAGTAACGGTCAAGTCCGGTGTGGTGAGCGAGATAGCTGAGATAATCGCGCGCCGGAAGAATCCCGTTGGGGCCGATCATGCCCTCGATTTGAAAGGCCAGCGAGTAAAAGGCGGAAAAGAAAATCGCGCCGAGGGCGCGAAGAAAGATCCAGCGTGGCCAGAGATGTCCCGCGCCTTCCGCCTGCCCGAAAAGCCAGCCGAGAACTTTTTTTGCGAATGCTCCCATCGCCGGAGGCCATTGTACCGGCACGGGGAGGGCGCGTGCCGAATTTATCGGAGGAATCGTTTTCAAGGCCCTCTTGCGCTGCTCGAAGCGCTCGGGCAGCGCCCCGCGCGGCCGCGGCCTTGCCTTTGCACAAAGCACAGGCATAGACTCAGGCCCATGCTGCGGCGGGCAGCCCGCATGATTTGAAAGCCGACGCCAGCCAGCGGACTGCGAGGAGACGAACAGATGGCTTCAAAGTTGTTGCGATGGGGAGTTCCGACAGCGTTGGTTGTTTTTCTCTGGCTCAGCTTCGGCCCCGGCGCGCACTGCCAGTCGCCGGCGCCCGCCTTCCATATCTCCCTGGATGGTGAATGGGACTTTCTACGCGATCCATCAGGCAGGCTCAAATGGGCTAATCTGGCCGCCGCACCGGGCGTTCGCGCCATCCGCGTGCCGTCTTCATGGCAGACGCAGTTTGCGGACTTGCGCGACTATGCGGGGGTAGCGTGGTATTGGCGGTCGTTTGAGGCGCCTCCGCTCAAAACGAATCAAGTTGTCATTTTGCACTTTGGCGCGGTGGACTATCGCGCCGTTGTCTATGTGAACGGACGCGAGGCGGGTTCGCATGATGGCGGCTACTTGCCGTTCCATTTTGACGTGACCTCCCTGCTCCACGCCGGCAAAAACCAGGTTGCGGTGCGGGTAACTGATCCCGCGCCCGGCCATCCGGTCGAAGGCGTCCATTACTCTCAAATCCCGCACGGCAAACAGGACTGGTACGTTGAGACGAGCGGCCTTTGGCAAAGCGTCACCCTGGAAATCCGCCCGCGAACCCATTGGGGCGTGGTTCACATCACGGCGCCGGCGAGCGGAGATTTCCGCATTCAGGCTCGCGTCGAGCATCCGCCTTCGCTCAGCCACATGGGCCCGCCGCTGACCGCGCAGGCGAGGATCGTCGATCCCAATGGGAAGATGGTCTGGCAGGCGCTCGGGACGCTGAATCCCGAACAAGGCGCGATCGAGTTTTCCGGCAGCGTGTCGCCGCCGAGCTTGTGGAGTCCGAACCATCCGGCGCTCTACACGCTGCGCCTCAGCTTGAGCTCGGGCGACGACGAAACCTATCACTTTGGATTCCGAACTTTTCAGGCGCTCAATGGCAAATTCTATTTGAACGGCAAAGTCATTTACTTGCGGGGGGCGCTCGATCAAAATTTTTATCCTGAAACCGGCTACACGCCGCCATCGCTCAGTTACATTGAGCGCGAAATGCGCGAGGCCAAAGCCCTCGGCTTGAACCTCTTGCGCTGCCATATTGACGTGCCCGACCCGCGTTATCTCGAGGCGGCCGACGAAACCGGCATGCTGATTTGGTACGAGATTCCGAATTGGGACAAGCTGACGCCGGATTCGGAATCGCGCGCGCTTGCAACATTGCGCGGCATGGTGAGGCGCGACTGGAATCATCCTTCGATCGTTCAGATGAGCATCATCAACGAAAGCTGGGGCGCAAACCTGAAAAAGGCGAGCGACCGGGCCTGGCTCAAAAGAACATGGAAGCAGGCGAAGAAAATGGTTCCCGGCTGGTTGGTGGATGACAATAGTCCGTGCTGCAACAATTTCCACGTCGTCACGGATGTCGCCGACTTCCACGATTACGACGCGATTCCGGATCACGCCGCCGCCTTCGATCGGTTCGTCGCCGAGCTCGCCGCGCGCCCCAAATGGCTGTTCAGTCCGTATGGCGACGCCCAGCCCACGGGCCGAGAGCCGCTGATGCTTTCGGAGTTTGGCAATTGGGGCTTGCCGGTTGTGCCCACGCCGCGGCCGTGGTGGTTTTCGCGATCCTTCAACGGCCAGCGCATCACGCTGCCCGCGGGGTTCAGCAAGCGATTTGAGGAGTACGGCTACGATTCGCTGTTCCCGAGCCTTCGGGCTTTGAGCCTCGCCACGCAATGGCACGAGTTCCGCGCCCTGCAATACGAAATGGGAAGCCTGCGGAGGCATCCGCAAATCCAAGGTTACGTGATCACGGAGCTCTGCGACACAGACTGGGAGTCGAATGGGTTGATGGATGCCTGGCGGCATCCAAAGGTGTTCGCAGCGCGCCTGGCCGCGATCAATCAGGATGATTCTCTGGCGCTGCGCTCGCGCAGCCGGAATTTTTATTCTGGGAGCGCCGTGAACTTGACCGGCTATTTTTCGCATTATAGAGAGGGCGACGCGAAGGGCGCGCGGCTGGAATGGCGCCTGGCGGGAACAGCGCTCGGAGGAAGCGCGGCCTTGCCCGCAGTGCCTCCGGGAGCGGTCACCGCGCCGGTTGAAATCGCGTTCAGCGCGCCCGCCGTCAGCGCGCCGGCGCACGGAGTTCTGAAAGCCGAGGTGACCCAAAAGGGAAAGGTCCTTGCTACAAATTCGTTCGACTTGTTTTTCTATCCGCGCGCGCGGCCCGCGTCGCCGCCTGCGGTTGAATTCGATGGCTTCACGGGCAAGCTGCGACCTCTCGCCCTAGCGATGCGGCGCCGCGGTTATCGAGGGCCGTCGCCGGGCGCGCCAGGCGCGGTTCTGATCGCCTCGCGCCTTGACTCTCGCGCCCAGGAAGCGTTGGCCGCGGGCGGACGCGTGATTTTGCTGGCGACCGAACCACAAACGATTTCGTCGGCCGTCCGCGTGATGGCCCGCAAGGGCAACTTGAGCGGCGATTGGATCTCGGACTTTCCTTGGATCCGCAAAAGTCAGCCCCCTTTCGAAGGCATTGGCTTCAGCACGCTCCAAGGCTTCGAGTCGGAAGCCGTCACTCCGCCGGCGGTCGTGCGGGGGATTCCGCCGCAGGACTTCAAAGATGTTTTGGCGGGAATGTTTTACGGCTGGCTGCGCCAGAACGTCGGAACGCTGGTCCAAGCGCGATACGGCAAAGGCCGGCTGTTGATTTGCACGTTCGCCCTCAGCTCAGGCTACGGGCGCGACCCTTACGCCACAACCCTCCTCGACCAGCTTATCCGATATGCGGCTTCGGATTTTGGGCCGCAGTTCAAGATCGCGCCTTGAGGGCGCTTCGGGCGGTCCAGCGCCGCCGCCCCCGTGGAGCAGCGCTCACGATGCGCGATTCAGCTTCTGCAAGCGTCGTGCGGCTTCATCGAGGGTGGCATCCGTCTTGCAAAATGCGAAACGAACTTGCCGGCTTCCTGCCGCGCGATCGCCGTAGAAGCTGCTGCCGGGAACCGCCGCGATGCCGATGTTTTCGATTAAATGGCGAGTGAAGGCAACGTCATTGGGGAATCCAAAGGCCTCAATATCGGTCATGATGTAGTACGCCCCGGACGGCTTGAAGCACTTGAAATCAGCGGACTCGAGCGCTTCCATCATGCGATCGCGCCGCGCCAGGTACTTGTCGTGAAGCTGGCGGTAATAATCCTCCGGCAAGCGCAAGGCGGTCACGCCCGCCTGTTGCAGAGGGGCCGCGGCGCCAACCGTCAGGAAGTCGTGAACTTTGCGGATGGCGTCGGTAATTTCCGGCGGCGCGACGGCATATCCCACCCGCCAGCCCGTCACGCTATAAGTCTTGGACAGGCTGTTGATGGTAATCGTTCTCTCGCGCATGCCGTCGAGAGTGGCGATCGAAATGTGGCGGCAGCCGTCATAGACCAGATGTTGATAGATTTCATCGGTAATCACCGTCACGTTCCAATGACGCGCGAGAGCGGCGATGGTTTCCAGCTCGGCGCGGGTAAAAACCTTTCCCGTGGGATTGTGGGGCGTATTCAGAATCAAAGCTCGAGTCCGCCGATTGAATGCGGCCGCCAATTCATCGGGATCAAAGCCCCAGCCGGGCGGGCGCAGCGGAACCAAGCGAGGGCGAGCGTCGCTCAAAATTGCGTCGGGGCCGTAATTTTCGTAGAAGGGTTCAAAGATGATGACCTCTTCGCCGGGATCTACCACGGCGAGCAACGACGCGATCATGGCCTCGGTTGAGCCGCAGCAGACGGTCAGCTCGCGTTCCGCGTCAATCTCCAGGGCCGTGTCCTTCTTAAACCGCTCCGCGATGGCGTTGCGGAGCTCGCGCGCGCCCCAAGTGATGGCGTATTGGTTGATATCGGCGCGAATGGCCGCCACCGCGGCTTCCTTCACTTCCTCGGCGGCGGGAAAATCCGGGAAGCCCTGCGCCAGGTTGACCGCCCCGTGCTTGAGCGCCAGGCGGGTCATCTCTCGGATGACAGATTCCGTGAACTGCCTCGCCTTATGGGATACCGGAGAACGTTTCATGCCGGTTCGCCTTGTGCAATTAGAGCCCTCCGCAGCGTCATCTTGTTCCGCCCAGGGTCGCGGATCCAACCCTCAACCGGCCGCGATGCGCGGAGAACTCTGGCCGGCGCGGCGTGCAAGCCATGTACGACACCCGTCCCGCCAGCATCCTTCGGTAAAGGATCTGATCCCGAAGAACCGCCCGAACGTAAATGCGCGTGCCCGGAAATGGAATCATCTCAATAAAATCCTCCCGACCACGGAAGGAATAAACGCGGAGCCAATCATCCACGCGGGTGGGTCCAGCGTTGTAAGCCGCCAGCGCGACCGCCAAGTTTCCGTGATATCGCTTCATCAGCCCTCGGAGGTAGGCGCAGCCGGCGCGGAGATTGTAGCAGGGACTCCCCAGCCGCGCGGCCAAGGCGCGCGCGGCCGGGGCGCGTGACCGGTCAAGAATCTGCATCAGGCCAAGCGCGTGCGCTGGGGAAACCGCTTTAGGATAAAATCCCGATTCCTCCCGAATCAACGCCATGATCAGATATGGATCGAGGCCCTCCTGGCGCGCTTCGCGGTCCACCAGCGCCCAAAAAGAGCGCGGGTAGAGAAGCGCCCAAAGACTGCGGGGAAGGGTCCGGAATGACGCATCCTGGTAGCGCCCGATCAATTTTCGCGTCAGGTATATTCCCCGGTCAGGACGCCCCCGTTCAGCTTCGATCCGGCTCAGCGCGAAAATCAGGTCAGGCTGGGAGGAGCGATCCCTCAGGAGCCCGCGCAGACACTCGCTCGCCAGCTTGCGAAGACTGAGCGAAGCCAGAGCGAGATAAGGGCGCAACCACACCTCGCTCGAAGGATGAACGCAAGGATTGAATGGCAGGCTACGGGGAGGCGGAATCAAGCCGGTAAGCTTACGGATATCCAAAGCTTGATGATGTCCGCGGGGATTCCGGGCCATTCGTTTTACCTTTGCCAACCGACCCAGCCGGTCGGCTGCGCGGAGCGCGTAGTAGCCGTGTCCATAGCGCCGTCGGAGAAGTTGGTAGAGTTCGCGCGCCTCCCGGGGATCGCCTAGATCTTCCGCTAAGCGGCCAAGAAAGTAGAGCGCGCCCGCCGTTCGCAAGGATGAAGGATACCGCTCGATGTAATCCAGCAGCGCAGCGCGTGCGTCGGCCGATGCGCCCTTAAAATACGCGAGCCAAGCCGCGCGCCATGCGGCGTCTTCGCCTAGAGGTAGGTTCGGGAACGCCCCGGCTACATTGCGATAGAGGGCAGCGGCCAAGTTGACGTTTCCCCGCTCGAGATAGTCGCTGGCGGCCGAATACAACCCTTGCGCGTACCATGGAGAATCGGGGTGATGGATTCGAAGCTGATCGAGCGCCCGGTTCATCGCCTTCTCGTCACTGGTATCCATGTACGCTTCGACCAAAAGGCGTTCCCGCTCGGCATTGAGGGCAGGCGAAAGCGGAACCCCGGAGCGCAGAACTTGAATCGCCGCCGGTTCCTGGTTCAGACGCAGCAGGCAGAGAGCTTTTCCTAGAATCCATTCCCATCTCTCAGGGCTGCGCGGGCGTACTCTTAGCAGACGCGCGTACTCTTTCAGGGCCGCGTCGAAACGGCCGGCTGCAAAGAGCTTTTGAGCCCGCGCCGTGACAATCCGGTCTGAAACCCGCGGATATCGCGCCCCCAGTGTCGCCTTGAGTCTCCGCAGAGCCTCGGCGGCAACGTTCGCTTCGGGCGTGGTTGGGAAGGCATAGTAAATGTCTTGATCGAGGCGCGCGGCGGCGAGCGGAGCTCCGGACGCTTCGTAAGCCAACGCGAGTTGGAGCGATAAATCGGAGCGTTGAAAAGTTCGCGGATAACTCGTGAGGGTGCGGACCGCCTTCGCCGCTTGGCCTGACTGAAGATAGGCCCAGGCCAGCAAGCCGATGGCCTTGGTCAACGCTGTGCTGCCGGGAAATTCCCGCGCGAAGGAGTGAAGCAGACCCACTACGCGCGCCGTCTGGCCGTCCCGATAGTCTGTTTGAGCAAGATAGTAAACGGCAAGATCACGGAGCGGGAATTCATCCGCCGCCGCCCGCGCCAGGTCCCTCTCTGCCTGCGGATATAGGCCAGCCTTGCACTCGCGATATCCTAGCGCGAAGTAGGCGTAACCGCGAACCACGCCGCGAGGACGCCTGCCGGCGTAGGCCCTCAAAGCGCTCCAACCGGCCGGATGGGTCGCTTGTGAGGCAAGACGGATTAAGCGCGCAGGGAGAGCGCGAGCATCGGGGGCGCGGACTTTTGCCCTCGAGGCAGCGAGTCGCGGGCCCGCCATCACCGCGAGCGCGCAAGCCAGGGTTTTTAGTGAGGGTCTCACACCTTCGGGCCGGGATAGTCTGAACCGAGCAGGGAGGGATCGCCTTGGGCCAGGCTGCGGACGAGCTCTTCGTGGAAGTAATCAACCTGCTTGGCAACCGTGCTACCAAATCGTTTTTGGTAAGTCTGACGGCTTCTCTCGATATCGCTTTTTAACCGCTGGAAAAGGTCGTGATTTTTCCTGCCCTCGGCCACCTTGGTTTTGTTATAAAGCTCAATTTCGGATATCAACAGCCGCGAAAATCGCTCGGCATCTTTGTGAACCCTTCGGTCAACTCCGCTGAGCTTGTCCAAATTGATCGCCGCGCGCGCCGGCGCAGATTCCCCAGCCGTTACGCCAGACTCGGCGGCTTGAGTTGCCGGAACGGGCTCTTCGACCGCGCTCGTCGCGGCGGTGCTCGCCAATTCTTCCTTGGGCTGCGTCTTGAGCTCGTCCGCTGCGGCAGGAACCGTAGCTGTTTCGGCTTCTGCCGCGGCTTCAGCGGGCCCTCGTGGGGCTGCCACGGGCTGCGGTTGAGCTGCGGTGGATGTGGCGGGTAGGCGGTCCAGTTGTGCGCTGGCAAATTCAGCCAGAATCTTGAGCGCCTCTACCGGCAAAGGGCCGTCCTCGCCCCAGTCGCAATAGAGAACCGCGCCGACCGACCCGGCCGTTCGAATCGGCAGAAGCAGGATCGCGGCTCGCTCGGGGGGTTCAAAAGCGTCGAGCAACTCGCGGCTTCCGAGCGCCGCCGCCTTGGTCTCTACCGCCGCACCGGTTTCGTAAACGTTCTGAAAACAATCATTTGACCCCAAGGGGATGACCAGAGACCTCAGAATCTGCTCATCCCGCTTAAAACCTCGAGTCGAACAGCACCACGCCGTCTGGTCTCGCAAACTGAAAATCGCCGAGCGCGCCCCAGCCTGATGCGCCTCTTCCGCCAGGGTCGCGAAGACACCCTCCAGCGAAGTTGCCTTCGCCAGGTTCTGCACGGCGGCCAGCAGCCACCCAAGAGAGACCACCGCCGCCGCTGCTGGTGAGGACTGCACTTGCAGCGCCTGAAGCTGCTCCTGAACCGATCTCTCGAGTTGCTTGTGCTGGCGTGCAGCTTCCTGAAGGCCATGTTCGAGCTTTTGGATTCGTTCGGCTTCCGACCGAAGCTCCAGTTCCAGCCGTTCACGCACCCGGTCCAACGATTCAGGCAATGAATTCTCCTCCGCCTCTCAATTCTCGCCCTATTTTACAGCCCAACTCCGGTGTGTCAACTGCATTATCCCCAAAACCGCCGTTTAGATCAGGAAGCAAACACGTCCTTGACACACCTGACTGGGTGGCGTAGGCTGAAATGAGGGGGCGTTCCGGTTTCGACGGAAGCTCTGGCGCTCAGAAGGCACGCCGGGGGTCCCACACCACCCGTAATCGGAGTGGGAAAACACAACTGCCAACGCGCAGTATGCTTACGCTGCCTAATTAGAGGCAACGCGTCTCCTTCACCCGGCCCGCAGGGCGGAGTGAGGCGTCGCAAAGCGGGCTAGACTGAAGTTCGCCGCCTGAGAACTTCGGGCGAGATTCCGGGCAACCGGAGCCGGGCTAGCGGACGGTTCGTTCTTGCCCTTTCCTGAGAACCGTCGGCGAAGATTAGAGCGAAGGGGATAAGCGTGTAGGCTTCTGGCCGTTAGGCTTTTCGGACGGGGGTTCGACTCCCCCCGCCTCCACCATGCAACCTGTCTGTTTTCAGTCATTTGTTTGTGCAGGTTTCGAGTTGCAGGGAGATTGTACGATTCACAATCGGATCAGCCCTGCAAGCTCACCCGACGGTGTCTCTAATTGCCCTTGCCGCTCCCGCGTCCAAGGCGTGGGGAAGAGACGGGCATCCGCTTTACCTTGACTTCCAGCCAGTGTGAGGGTCGTTCGGCAAGCGGCCGAGCATCTGGTCAA
>JAKAWO010000055.1 GCA_021827255.1 Acidobacteriota bacterium
CTTTTTGCACCAGGGCTCTGCTCAGCTTTACGGCAGTCCATAGACCAAGTCGAGAAGATGACCATTGGCCGAAGATGGAACGGAGAATCGTTGACAGGGCACGCCGCCCAGCAGGCGAAAAGTCCTGCCCCAGCTTGTTGACCGGCCGCCGCACGGGCAGTGAGCCAGGCAAGTCTAGAAAGCAGCAGCTACGATTCGGATTTTTGAATCTCCTCGGTGGCGCGCTCGGCGTAGCGTTGCCGGACAACCAAAAGGTAGTGAAGCGCGGAAGCGACGGTAAAAAAGGCCGCCAGATACACCAATGTTTCCAGCCAATCCTCCGCCACCCACGAAGGCCAACCCAGGCGCGCCATGGCCGCCATGACGGTCGTCACCTGGGCAACCGTCGAAGCCTTCCCCAGCATGGTCGGATGAAAAGGCCGGTAGCCTGCCACCAGACTGATGAGCAGCGCGGTCAGCAGGATTCCCGCGTCACGGCTGACCACCATAATGGTCAGCCACCACGGCAGCGCGCTAAGGCAAGAGAGAATGATGAACGCCGTGGTCATCAGAACCTTGTCGGCGATCGGGTCGAGAGCGACCCCAACAGGAGTAATCTGTCCGGTCCGCCGCGCTACAGCGCCGTCAATGGCGTCCGAAACCGCCGCGAGAACCAGCACCCCGAACGCAAACCTGAACTGGTCGGCCAACGCAAGAATCGCAAAAACCGGGACAAAGACCAGACGGAGCGTGGTGATCTGATTGGCAGCGGAAAAAACGCGGGAGGTCATGCGGCTCTAAACTCGCGGGGTTTCAAGGCCGAGATATTCCTGGATGGAAATTCCGACTTTGCCTCGGAAGCGGTCAGCCAGGGAGGGGAGCGAGCCGCTGGGCTCGTCGAGAGCGATCCGCTCGACCCTGTGAATGGGGTAAAAAACCGTCGCCAAGCCGACCGTCGCCTCTTCCTGGACCATAATCTGGCGCAGAAAATCGTCAAAGGATTCGAGCTCGATGCCCCGCACGGTGACGCCTGCCGAATTCAATCCTGCAAGCTGGCCCCAGATTTTTTCTTTAGGGGCCGTCAAACTCAAAATGACGATCGAGTTGATTTCCATTGTTTTACCCGCCCTCGGCCCTTCGTGCCGCCGCGGCATGTCCTGTAGCCCGCGCCCCGAAGGTCGTTGACGACTGGAAGCCTACGCTGTCAGGGCCGTCATTTCAACCCTCGGGTTTAGCCAACCCCAGCGGATGCGCGAAAGCACGGCGGCCTTTCGCGTATTCTTTCGAGCCACGCCGTTCAAAGGCGATAGGTCCCGATGCTGGGCGCCGACGCCAACGCAGCCTCGGTCACCTTCCTCACCTCATCCAGCGTCACGCCCGCGGCAAGTTCTTTCAGAACCAATCCACCAGGTGCGACGTCAATATAAGCGAGTTCAGTGACAATCGAATGGACGACATGGACTCCCGTAAGCGGCAGGGCGCAGCGGCACAAGATTTTGGGACGGCCGTCGCGCGTGGTGTGCTCCATGGCGATGATGACGCGCTTGGCGCCCGCGACCAAATCCATGCTGCCCCCCATGCCCTTGACCATCTTGCCGGGAATCATCCAACTGGCGAGACTTCCCTGCTCGTCCACTTCCATCGCGCCGAGGACGGTCAAGTCAATATGCGCGCCGCGAATCATGGCGAACGAGTCGGCGCTCGAAAAATAAGCCGTTCCGGGCAGCTCCGTCACCGTCTCCTTGCCGGCATTGATGAGGTCGGGATCTTCTTCGCCTTCGAGCGGATAGGGACCGACTCCCAGCATCCCGTTCTCCGATTGCAGGACGACTTCAATACCCGTCGGAATGTAGTTCGAGACGAGGGTCGGAATCCCGATGCCCAGGTTGACGTAATAGCCGTCCTTCAATTCCTGCGCCACGCGGCGCGCAATGATTTCCCGTTTGTCCATCAGCCGTGTTTCCTTAGCGTGCGCTTCTCAATCCGTTTTTCGTAATTTGCTCCCTGAAAGATGCGCTTCACATAGATGCCTGGGGTCACAATGGAATTTGCATCCAATTCGCCCAGCTCGACAAGCTCTTCGACCTCGGCAATCGTCACTTTGGCCGCGGTCGCCATCAGAGGATTGAAATTTCGCGCCGTTTTCCGGTAGATGAGATTGCCCCAACGGTCGCCTTTCCATGCCTTGACCAAAGCGAAGCCGGCCACCAGCGCCCGCTCCAACAGATAGACGCGACCGTCAAACTGCCGCGTTTCCTTCCCCTCGGCGGCGACGGTACCGGATCCCGTGGGCGTATAGAAGGCGGGGATGCCGGCGCCGCCGGCGCGGATACGCTCGGCAAAGGTTCCCTGGGGCATCAACTCAAGTTCAATGCCGCCCGAGAGCGCCAGGCTTTCGAGCAGCTTATTCTCGCCCACATAGGTGCCGATCACCTTGCGAATCTGGCGGGTCTGCAGCAACTGGCCGAGGCCGAAGTCGTCCACGCCAGCGTTGTTGCTGATGACCGTTAGGTTTTGGATTTTCTTGCGCCGGACCGCCGCGATCAGATTTTCAGGGATGCCGCACAGGCCAAAGCCACCGACCATGATCGTGGCGCCGTCGGGAATATCGGCAATCGCCGCGTCAGCGTTTGGAAACAGCTTGTTCACAATGGCCGCCCATCCAGCATCCCAAACCGCGCCGCCCGATTCGCCGCTAACCCGGCGCCATCGGTTAGCGGCGAAACCAGGCCGAATCATCCTTAACGTCCCAATTCACTCAATCTCTGCCGCAGCTTCAGCGCCTGCTGAAATTCACGCTCCAGACGGCCAGCGGTCAGGTGCCGCCGCATCGCTTTCAGCTCCGATATTAACCCGTCCAGAGCGACTTCGATGTTCCGGATGTTCGTCCGGCAAATATCTCGCCACAAGCTGTAGGGGCTTCCGGCTAGGCGGGTCATGTCGCGAAAGCCCGAAGCCGCCAACTCCAGCGGCAACCCGCCAGAGGCCGACTTTTCGACGGCCAGACTCGCCAGCCCGGTGGACACAAGTTGCGGCAGATGGGAAAGAAACGCAACCGCGCGGTCATGGGCTGCAGGGTCAGCAATATAAGGCCGAGCGCCGATGCCCCGGATCAGCCGCTGGAAGGCTTTGACGCGCGGGTCCCGCAGGTCGGAGGGCTCGAGCGGCGACAGAACATAAGTCGCGCCATCAAACAGCGATGCTTCGGCGTGCTCGAAGCCGGAACACTCTCGGCCAGCGAGCGGATGCCCTCCCAAAAAAAGCGGTCCGGTTCTGAGAGCGGCCCGCGCGCGTTCGCAAATACGACGCTTGGTGCTGCCCACATCGGTGACCAAGGCCTGGGGCGATACCCAAGCCTTCAGCTCCGCAAGCTGCCGTAGAATCGTCCCCACGGGCGTGGCCAAGATGACCAAATCGGCGTCTCGCACGGCGGCCGCCAGGCTCATGGCGCCTCGGTCAATCGCGCCGCGCGCCAGCGCGCGCTTGAGAACCGACGGTCGGTCGCAGCCGACACGTTCCGCGCGAATCCGTCGCCGCTTGAGCGCCAGCGCCCAAGACCCTCCCACTAAGCCAAGACCGACGATGGCGATGCGCCGGAAATTTAAGGATTCGGAATGCACAACACCAGGTTCCTTATGGGGACTCCGGGCTGATTGCAAGAGTTCGGCCCACGACCGGAGCGATCATCTTGAGTTCCTTCATCAGTTGCGTAAGCTGGTCGGGGTAAAGCGACTGCGCGCCGTCGCTCAGCGCTTTCTCAGGGTCATGGTGGACCTCAATGAGCAGGCCGTCGGCGCCGGCGGCAATGGCCGCGCGAGCCATGGGCGCCACTTTGTCCCGGCGGCCCGTGCCGTGCGAGGGGTCCACCACAATGGGCAAGTGCGAAAGTTTTTGGATCACCGGAATCGCCGACAGGTCCAGCGTATTGCGCGTGTAACTTTCAAACGTGCGAATGCCGCGTTCGCACAGCACGACGTTATAATTACCCCCCGACATGATGTACTCCGCGGAGAGCAGCAACTCCTCGATCGTCGCGGAGATGCCCCGCTTCAGCAGCACGGGTTTGGATACTTTGCCCAGCTCCTTGAGCAGATTGTAATTCTGCATGTTGCGCGCGCCCACCTGGAGCACGTCAACGAACTCCATGATCATGGGGATCTGCGTCTGATCCATCACCTCAGAAATCACCCGCAGACCGTGCCGGTCGGCGGCCCGGCGCATCCATTCCAGGCCTTGAGCGCCGGCGCCTTGAAAGCTATAGGGCGAAGTTCGCGGTTTGAAAGCTCCGCCGCGCAACACTTTGGCTCCCGCGGAGGCCACCAAGCCGGCGATCGTCTCAATCTGTTCCCGGCTCTCGACGCTGCACGGGCCTGCCATGACCACAATTCCCTCGCCGCCGACTGCCACGCCTTGGCCGAGCTCAATGACCGATCCTTCCGGACGAAAGTGGCGGCTCACCAGCTTGTAGGGCGAGGAAATCCTGACCACCTCGGCCACGCCATCCAGCAGCTCGATGTCGCGGGTGTCGAAATCAATTTTGGCTCCCACCGCGCCCAGGACGGTCTGCCGGGCGCCCGTCGAGCGGTGAATATCAAAACCCATTCCCATCAGTTTGCTGACGACACGCTGAATCTGCTCTTCGGTGGCGCCTTCTTGCATCACCACGACCATAACCTGCTACTCCTCCCCTTGCCCCTTGTACGCGCCGCCCTCCATGACATGCCGCTCCAGGGCGCGGGCCTCATCAATGACGCGCTCGAAGAGGCGGCGGATAGCCGCATCATCGAGCGGCCCTCCGTTGGACTTCACCACGTTCCGCAAAATTTCCGCCTCCCGGTCGGGCTGCCATGCCGGCTGCCCCAGCCTGCTCTTAAGGCGGCCGATTTCGAGAGCGCACCGAGACCGCTCATTCAGCAGTTCCACCAGCTTCCGGTCCACGTCATCAATTCGCCGCCGCCACTCCTCGATCTCGCTCATGCCGGTTCGCTCCCTGTGCCGTGTTTGAGCCACCGAACGAAATCGCCGATCGCCCGGGCTCCGCCGCTGGAATAGCGCGTCTCGACCGCATGGACCACCGCGCTGCCCACCACCGCCGCGTCCGCCAACTGTTGAACGGCGCGGACTTGCCGCGGGTTTGAAATGCCGAAACCGACCGCCAAAGGCAGCGACGTCTGACGGCGCGCTCGCTGGACCAGCGGCGCGAGCGTCGTGGCCAATTCGTCGCGCTCCCCTGTCACCCCGGTTCGCGAAACAAGGTACAGAAAGCCGGACGAGGCCTCGGCGGCGCGCTTCAGCCGATCATCGGTGGAGGTTGGCGCAGCAAGAAAAACCGGATCGAGTTCCTGGGTGCGGACTGCCTGAAGATAGGGATCCGCTTCCTCCGGCGTCAAATCTACAGCCAAAACGCCGTCAACCCCCGCGCGCCGCGCGTCGCGCGCGAAAGCATCCAGCCCGTACTGGAGAATCGGGTTGTAATAGCTAAACAGGACAATGGGCGCGCCCACGCCAGCCCGCCAAGCGGGCAGTCGGGCGATTACTTTTCGCAGTGTTGCTCCGCCCTTGAGCGCCCGCTCCGAGGCGCGCTGAATGACCGGACCATCCGCTAGGGGGTCAGAGAACGGCACGCCCAGCTCGATGACATCCGCGCCTCCGTGGTCAATGGCTCGCAAAATCTCGCCGGTCGCCTCAAGCGAGGGGTCGCCGGCGGTCACATAGACCACCAGCCCCTTTTCTCCCCCCTTGAGCAGCTCATGGAAGACCGGGCTGAGCCGCGATGTGGAAGCGTTAGCCATTGCCGGATTGCCGGTATCGGACGTTGCCCTGTGGCCGTCGAGCGTGAGGTGCGTCGAAATCTCGCGCTTGAATTACAAAATGCCCGCCGATTGAAAAATCCCCAGGTCCTTGTCCCCGCGGCCGGATAGGTTGACCAGAATGATCGCTTCACGGCTCAATGTCGAGGCCCGTCGGATGACTTCAGCGAGGGCGTGGGCCGACTCGAGCGCCGGGATAATTCCTTCCGTGCGGGAAAGCTCGCGCGCCGCCTCCAGAGCCTCCGCGTCGCTCGCCTGCGTGTATTCCACCCTTCCCGATTGGTGAAGCAAGGCGTGCTCGGGGCCGACGGCGGGATAATCTAGCCCCGCCGAAATCGAATGTGTGGCCGCAATTAGGCCGTCCTCATTTTGCAGGACATAGGTGTAAGTTCCGTGCAACACGCCCGGCTTGCCTCCGGCAAAACGCGCCGCATGATCGCCCAGCCGGAGCGAGCGCCCGCCGGCCTCGACCCCCACCATTTTGACCTCGCGGTCAGGAATAAAATCGTAGAAGAGACCAATGGAGTTGCTGCCGCCGCCGACGCAGGCAAAAAGATAATCCGGAAGTCGTCCAGCCAATTCCAAAACCTGCCCACGGGCTTCCTGGCCGATGACGCGGTGGAAGTCACGGACCATCATGGGGTACGGATGCGGTCCCAAAACCGAACCCATCAGGTAATGGGTATTGCCGACGTTGGTCACCCAGTCCCGCATCCCCTCATTGATGGCGTCTTTAAGCGTCTTCGAGCCTGAACTCACCGGAATGACTTGCGCTCCCAGCAGACGCATCCTGAAGACATTCGGCGCCTGGCGCGTCATGTCCTCTTCGCCCATATAGACGCAGCATTCCAGACCCAGCAAGGCCGCCACAGTCGCGGTGGCCACTCCATGCTGGCCGGCGCCCGTTTCGGCGATAAGCCGCGCTTTACCCATTCGCTGGGCCAGCAAACCCTGGCCAAGGCAGTTGTTGATTTTGTGCGCTCCGGTGTGGAGCAGGTCTTCTCGCTTCAGAAATATCTGCGCCCCGCCTAATCGCGCGCTCAGACGGCGAGCGTGGTAAAGGGGTGTCGGGCGGCCTGCGAAATCCTTCAAAAGGCGTTTCAATTCCGCCTGAAAGTTGGCGTCACAACGCGCCTGCTCGTAGGCCCGCTCCAGTTGCTCAACCGGACCCATGAGCGTTTCCGGAACAAAGCGCCCGCCAAATTCGCCAAACCGCCCGTTGGCATTCGGCCATTTTCCCGGCACGCGGTGTGTTCCCGCCGTCAGTGGAGTGCTGCTCATGCTCTGTTAGCCGCCTTCAGCAAGTTCTGTCCGCCTCGCGAGCTGCCGCAAAAAAGGCCCGCAACTTTGCGGGGTCCTTAATCCCAGGTGAGCACTCTACGCCGGACGCCACATCCACGGCGTAAGGTCGCGCTTCCTTGATCGCCTCGGAAACATTCTCCGGCGTGAGTCCGCCGGCAAGGATCACTCGTCCCACCCGGTTGAAGGCTCGCGCTCTTTTCCAGTCGAACGCCCTGCCAGTGCCCCCCCGCAGCACTGGATCCTTCGTATCCAGAAGAATGGCGCGAACATTCCTTGACAACCGGCTTTCGGCCTCGAGCACGGCAAGGGCTCCCTTCGCTGACCGGGCTTGTTTTACAACCTCCGGCGGCAGCTTTTCATCATCATCTTTCTCTCCGATGGCTATCGCCCGGATGACCGCGTATCGCCCCAACGACTCTGCAGGTGGAAATTTCGGCCCGTGCAATTGGAGAACCTGAACCCCCGCCTCTTCAGCCACCGACGCAATCTCTTGCGGATCGGTCTCGTCCGCGAACACGCCGACCGCAACAACAAACGGCGGAAGATGGCGTATCATTTCCCGCGCCGCGGCCGGATCAACGTAACGCGGGGAGGGCCGATAGAAGTTAAACCCCAGCGCATCCGCGCCCATCTCGACGGCGAGCCGGGCGTCTCCCAGGCGCGTGATGCCGCAGATCTTAACTCGTGTGGGCATAGGGTTCGATTCAGGCCGTAGGCGACGGCTGCAACCCCTTCCGCAGCCGCGCCAGCTCCCTTCCGGGTTCCGTCGCCGACATCAACCGCTCCCCGATCAACACGGCGTCAAAGCCCGCCGCCGCCAGCCGCGCCAACTCCTCAGCCGTCTGAATGCCGCTTTCGCTTACCGACAGGCAGCCCGCCGGAATTCCTTGGCGCAGGCGGAACGACGTTTCAACGTTCACGTCGAGTGTCGTCAAGTCGCGATTATTGATGCCGATGATTTTCGCTCCATATGCGACCGCGCGACGAAGCTCGGCGTCCGTGTGCGCCTCGACCAAGGCTGCAATCCTAAGGCGCTCGCACAGGCTAAGAAGACCTTGAAGCTCAGCGTCGTTGAGAGCGGCGACGATAAGCAATAGCGCATCCGCCCCGGCGGCCACGGATTCATAGATTTGATAATCGCTGACAATGAAATCCTTGCGTAAAACGGGCAGTTCGGCCGCCTGGCGGGCCGCCTGCAGATCATTGAGCGACCCCTGGAAAAACTGCTCCTCGGTCAAGACGGAGAGAGCGGCCGCCCCGGCCGATTGGTAGCCTCGCGCAATTTCCTGGGGACGATATTCGCGCCGAATCATGCCTCGGGAGGGCGAAGCGCGCTTCAGCTCGGCGATCACCCCCAGACCCTCGCGCGAAAGGGCGCCGGCAAAATCGCGGCGCTCATTTCTGGCCTCCGCCGCCTCACGAACGGCGGCGAGCGGCGTTTTGGCCTTCAAGGCCTCCACTTGGCGCCGCCGCGCTTTGACCATGCGCGACAAATGAGTTTCTTCGCCCAACCCTGCTCCTCGCCTTCAATCCAATCTGCGCTTGAGAGATTTCCCCACTCTAAACGCGGCGCCAAACCAAGTCAACGCGCCCCGCCGAGCAAGGCGCGGCGCAGGCATCCCGCCTCGCCCCCTCGCCCGCCGCGCTCAAGCCCCAACGGGAGCACGATGAGAGATGAGATACGCCTTGATGAACGGGTCGAGGCCTCCATCGAGCACGCGGTCGGCGTCGCCAACTTCCAGCTTGGTTCGATGGTCTTTGACCAAGCGATAAGGGTGGAGCACATAGGAACGAATCTGGCTGCCGAAGGCTATGTCGCCCTTAGACTCCTCGATTTTCTGTGCGGCCTCCCGCCGCTTGCGCAGTTCAAGCTCATAGAGGCGCGACCGAAGAAACTTCATGGCCATTTCCCGGTTGCGGTGCTGGGAGCGTTCGTTCTGGCACTGTGCGACGACGCCGGTCGGAATGTGCGTCACGCGGACGGCGGAATCCGTGGTGTTGACGTGCTGGCCGCCTTTGCCGGTCGAACGGTAGGTTTCAACCTTTAGCTCTTCCGGCTTGATCTCAATCTGAATGGTGTCGTCAATCTCAGGGCTGACGAAAACCGAAGCAAAGGAAGTGTGGCGGCGGGCGGCCGCGTCAAAAGGCGAAATCCGCACCAGCCGGTGAACCCCAGTCTCACCGCTCAGCAAACCATAAGCAAATTCGCCGGCCACGGTAAAAGTGGCAGACTTAAGCCCGGCTTCTTCACCGGAGAGAAAATCATTAAGGGTAAACTTAAACCCGTGCCCCTCCGCCCAGCGCCGGTACATCCGCAACAGCATCTCCGCCCAGTCTTGAGATTCCGTGCCGCCCGCGCCGGGGTGGAGGGCCACAATGGCGTTGAGGCGGTCGTTCTCACCGGGCAGCAGCGTGGCCGTTTCAAGCTGGTCCAGGTCCCGGCGCAGAGCCCCGAGGTCGGCGCGCAGCTCCGCCGCCACGTCCTCGCCTTCGCGGGCCAGTTCGAAATACGCGTCGAGGTCTTCAATTCTCTGCCCCAGTTGCGCATCGCTCTGGAGCGAAAACTCCAAACGCTTCCGCTGACCTACAATCTGCTGGGACTTTTGCGGGTCTTGCCAGAACTCCGGCCGGGCAATTTGCCTTTCAATTTCGTCGAGTCGTCTGCGAAGCGCGGGGGCGTCAAAGAAAACTCCGCAACTCTTCGGCTCGCTGCTTCAAATCTTCGAATTCCCTTGCCAGTTCTTCAATCATCTTTTCGCCTCATCTTCGGGTGTTAAGTTGGGATCGTCTCTTGTCCGCGCGCGGCGCCCGATGCGCGTCCAGCCAACTCCCAGCAGGGTAATGAGCGCCGCCAGCCACGTGAAGACGTCGTCGTGTTTCGTGTAGAACGTTTCGGCGGTCAAATATCGGAACCTTCCCTCCAGAATCCCAAAACGGCGCCGCGGAATTCTTTGGACGACGCGCCCGTACGGGTCAACGATGGCCGTAATCCCGTCATTCGTGTCCCGCAGCAGGTAACGATGGTTTTCAATCGCGCGGAAACGGGCCATCCAAAAATGCTCATCGCCTGCCGATGAATTGCCATACCATCCGTCATCCGAAATGTTGACCAGCACCTGGGCGCCGGCTCGAACAAACTGGGTCACCAGTTGCGGGAAGATGGCCTCATAACAGATGAAAACGCCAATCGTCCCTTCGGGCGTCTTGGCAACCCGGACGCGCGAGCCGGGGACAAAGTTGCCCACTTGAGAAGTAATCTTGCCCGTTTTCCCTGGAAACGCCCACCACGGAACGTACTCCCCAAACGGCACCAAATGTATTTTATCATAGCGCAGCAGCAGGCTTCCTTCCGGGCTCAAAACAACCGCTGAATTCTGTGGCTTGGAGAGCCGGCCGCCCTTGAAGGTGACGGTCCCTGCGATCACATACGCTCCTGACCGTTCTGCCAGTGTTTCAAGCGCGGCGTGGAAAATCGGGTCTCGGTCAAAATAAAAGGGAGCGGAGTCCTCCGGCCAGACCAGCAAGGGGGGCCGAGGCGGGCTCAGTTGGCGGGCCGCTCGAACGCTCTTCTCCACCAGGCGGTCGAGCGGCTGGGGATGAATCCACGGCGCCCATTGGTCGGCGGCGCTCCCAGCCAGCGGCACATTGGGTTGGACCAAAATAGCGATGGAATCTCCGCGCGTGAGCGGCGGAGGCTTCAGGATACGGTTCGCTGCCAGCAGAGCAAGGATCCAAACCAGCAGCGCAATCCCTGCGGCCTTCCGCCGTCGAAACACCCACGGGCCGAGCACGACGGCGCTCGTTGCCGCCGCCAGAAAGGAAAGTCCGTAAACGCCGGTGATCGCCGCCAGTTGCTCCAGCCCCACCGGACGAACAGCGTAGCCCAGAAGATTCCAGGGGAATCCGGTGAAGAGATACGTTCGCGCCCATTCGGTCGAAACCCACAAGAACGGGCTCAGGCACAAGCCCGCGGAGCGCGACCGCCGAGCGGCCAAGACTTCGATGAGTCCGAACGCGCCAAAAAAAACTGAGAACAGCCCGGCAAACAACAGCAGGATGCCGAATGAAAGGGTCCCACTCAATCCTCCGTAACGCTCCATCACTCCAACAATCCAGTAGCAACTGCTGGCGAAGAACACGCCACCCGTGGCGTATCCCAGAAGAAAGCCGCGGCCCAGTTTGGTTTCACGCAGGAGCGCGGCCAGCAGTGGAAGCAAAGCAGCCCAAACCAGGAAGCTCCAGCGCAGCAGCGGAAAAGATGCGAAGAGGAGCAATCCGGACACAATCGCCGCCGCATACCGCGCCGCGGTAGGTTCGAAGCAGTTGAGGCTGAATTTAATTTTGGAACCTTCCATGGCGACGAAGGATCATGGTATTTCCTAACTTCTACTCATGCCGAAAGGTCCGTTCGCTTGGCTCAGGGCAGGCTTTCGCGGAGCTTGGGAAATACCGGAATTCTTCGCCCCGCTCAGACTGGCAGCGAGGGGCTCAAGGTGAAAGCAAAAAGCTCAGAATGACATGCTCGAAACGTTTCTCAACAGATGGTTAGTGCTTGATAAAGGGTTCGAACCCTTCCTTCTGAAGTTTCTTTAGAGTCACTTCTGCCTGAGCGCGCCCCGTGTAAGGGCCTACCAACACCCGGAAGAGATGATCGGGAGCATTGACCGCCTGGGCTGAAAGGACGAACGCCGGATAGCCGCGGCCGCGGAGGAGATTGACCAGCGACTTCGCATCAGCTTTGGTCCGCGAGGCCATGACTTGGATTGAATACCCGGCCCCGGCGTAAGCGTGGGCGCGCTTTTTCGCTGGCGTTCGAGCGGCCATCGCGCTTTTTGCTGCGGACCTCTTTGACCTTGCGGCCGCGCGCCTTTTCGCTGCCGCCGTCACTTTCGGCGATGGCAGAGGTTCCGGCTTCTCGATCGTTTGCAGCACCGGAGAGGAAGCTGGAGCGTTTGCCGCCGACTGCGGCTCGGATGAAGGCAGCGCGGCCGCCGTCTTCGCGGGAGGATTCACCGTGGGGGGAATAGCAGCGGGTTCGGGAACGTTTTCTGTTACCAGAACCGACTTCGACCCCTTTTCGTTGTAGCCGACGAGATAACCGAGAGAAAAAAAGACCGCGCAGACGGCTACGCTGGCAAG
>JAKAWO010000056.1 GCA_021827255.1 Acidobacteriota bacterium
TTGGAAGTATGGCTCTCGCCGGAGATGTGGGAGAAAAGCCCGTAGAGAACGCTCGCTTACATCACCAAGGCTGCCGCCGCGGCTGAAAGGCTGCGCGAGCGCTGGCCTGACCAACTGGTGTTTCTTGTCGGTTCCGAGTTCACCCTGTTCATGCAAGGCATCGTGGAAGGCAAGAACCTGACGGCACGCATGACCCATCCAAACTTCATCGCCCGCGTGAAGGCGGGGGATCACAACCCGCCGCTCAACTTATTCCTGGCGAGGGCCAACACGGCGGTACGAGGCGTTTTTGGCGGCAAGGTGACGTATGCCTCGCTCGTATGGGAAGCGGTGGACTGGAGCCTGTTTGACTTCGTGGGCGTGGATCATTACCGGACCACCGGGATTGAAGACAAATACGTTGAAATGCTCAAACCGTCCTTCGCGCACGGCAAACCCGTCGTGATTACGGAATTCGGTTACAGCACCTATCACGGGGGAATAGGTTCGGAAGGCCTCTTGAGTTCGTCCGGGTTGCGCCCAGGCATTATTGATGTTAAATCGCAATTCCTGCACTACGCGATCCCGGGGCTTGGGCGGTTTATCCGACCGCGCTTGACGGGCGACCACGTTCGCGACGAGCCATGGCAAGCGCGCAAGCTCGTCGAGCAGCTCTCGGTTCTTGAGGGTGCGGGAGTCGAAGGGGCGTTCATCTTCCAATTTATTTCGCAAATCACGCCCTACGCCGACGATCCAAAGTATGACCTGGACATGGCGAGCTCCAGCTTGGTGAAGTCCTACGAGGGCGGAAGGCGCGGCGCCGCGTATCCCGACATGACCTGGGAGCCGAAGGAGGCTTTTCGAGCCGTGGCTGCTTACTACGCTGGCCGCTAAGGTTTAGGGTCCCGGAGGTGAAGTCCGCCACAGGTCGCTAGAGCAATTCAAGGCCCGGGAAGAAATAGGAAATTTCAAACGCCGCGGTTTCTGGAGCGTCGGAGCCGTGGATGGCGTTGTGCTCGATGGTCGTCGCGTAAAGTTTGCGCAGAGTGCCGGGAGCGGCGTTGGCCGGGTTGGTGGTCCCCATGATTTCGCGCAGGCGGGCGATGGCGTTTTCACCCTCGAGAACCATGACCAGCGCCGGGCCGGAGCTCATGAACTTGCTCAGGCTTTCAAAAAACGGCTTGCCGCGATGGACGGCGTAAAAGCCTTCAGCCTGCTTCTTTGAGAGCGAGACCATTCGCGCCGCGGCGATGACGAATTTGTTGGATTCGAGAATCTTGATGATATCGCCGATGTGGCCAGCGGCGACGGCGTCCGGCTTGATGATGGTCAGCGTGCGCTCAACGCTCATGGTTAAATAAGTCGCAGGTCAAGCGTTCATGGGTAAAGGAGGAAAAGTATAAACCTACACTTCAGCCCGAAGATTACGGCTTACCCTCCACGCTTTTCCCTTTCTCTTTTAGCATCTCTTTCACCGTTTCGCCGATGAGGGCCGGGCTCTCGGCGACTTGAATGCCGGCGTCGCGGAGAGCGGCGATTTTGTCCGCAGCGGTTCCTTTGCCGCCGGAAATGATGGCCCCGGCATGGCCCATGCGGCGGCCGGGCGGAGCCGTGCGGCCGGCGATAAATCCGACGACCGGCTTTTTGACTTGGGCTTTCACAAAAGCGGCGGCTTCTTCCTCGCCCGTGCCGCCGATTTCACCGATGACCACCATGGCGTGGGTTTCTGGGTCCTCGTTCATCAAGCGCAGGGCGTCCACAAATGACGTGCCAATGATCGGATCCCCGCCAATGCCGAGGCAGGTGGACTGGCCGATGCCGAGCGCGGTGAGCTGGCCGACGGCTTCGTAGGTCAGCGTTCCGCTGCGCGAAATGACGCCGACGTGGCCTGGCTGGTGGATCGAGCCGGGCATAATGCCTATTTTGCACCGACCGGGCGAAATGACGCCGGGGCAGTTCGGCCCGATCAGCCGCGTCGCGGTCCCGCGCAGGAAGTGCATGGCGCGAACCATGTCGAGGGTCGGGATGCCCTCGGTGATGCAGACGACCAACGGCAATCCGGCGTCGGCGGCTTCCATGATGGCGTCGGCAGCAAACGGCGGCGGAACGAAGATGACGGAAGCGTTGGCTCCGGTCTTGCTCGCGGCCTCGCGCACAGTGTTGAACACCGGCGCAGAGTACGCGCCGGTCTTGGTGGTCCAGGTTGCGCCACCTTTCCCAGGCGTCACTCCCGCCACGACCTTCGTGCCGTAAAGTACGGCCTGCTCGGCGTGGAACCCCCCTTCTCGGCCGGTGATGCCTTGCACGAGGAGGCGAGTGTTGTGGTCAACGAGGACGGACATAGGATCGGTTTAATGGCCGCGAGCCGCCGCAACCACTTTCTCCGCCGCGTCCTTCATGCCCTGGGCGACGGTGAAGTTGAGACCGGATTCGGCCAGGATTTTCTGGCCCAGCTCGACGTTGGTGCCTTCCAGGCGGACGACCACGGGCACCTTGGTGCCGAGGCTCTTGGCCGCCGCGACCACGCCGCTGGCGACGATATCGCAGCGCATGATGCCGCCAAAAATGTTGATGAGCACGGCGCGGACGTTCGGGTCGCCAAGGATGATCTCAAAGCCGCGCTTGACCTGCTCTTCATTCGCGCCGCCGCCCACGTCCAGGAAGTTGGCGGGGCGGCCGCCGGCGTACTGGATGATGTCCATGGTGGCCATGGCGAGGCCGGCGCCGTTCACCATGCAGCCCACTTCGCCGTTGAGCCGGATGTAATTTAACTTGTATTCGGACGCTTTGACCTCGAGTGAGTCTTCCTCATTAAGGTCGCGCAGTTCCTGAATGTCCTTGTGGCGGAACAGCGCGTTGTCGTCAAAAGTCATTTTGGCGTCGAGGGCGAGCAAGCGGCCGTCGCGAGTCTGAACGAAGGGGTTGATCTCGATCAAGGAAGCGTCGGTCGCCTGGAAAGCGCGATAAAGACCAGAGAAAATTTTTGTTGTTTCTTGCAGCAGAACCGGGTCAAGCCCCAGGCCGAAGGCGAGATGGCGCGCCTGAAAGGGCTGGAAGCCGGCCGCCGCATGGACATACTCCTTGATAATTTTTTCCGGATGCTCGGCGGCGACGACTTCGATTTCGACGCCCCCTTCACTCGAGGCCATAAAGACGGGGCGGGCGGAAGCGCGGTCCACGAGCAAGCCGATGTAAAATTCCTTGACGATGTCGAGGCCTTCTTCGATCAGCAGGCGGCGAACCACTCGGCCCTCGAGCCCGGTTTGGGCAGTGACAAGCTTTTGCCCTAAGAGCGAGCCGGCGATGCGTTCGGCCTCCTCCGGCGTGCGGGCCAGCTTGACCCCGCCGCCCTTGCCGCGGCCTCCCGCATGGATCTGGGCTTTGACCACCACGGCGGCGCCCAGCCGCTGGGCGGCTTCACGCGCCTCCTCGGGCGTGAAGACCACTTCGCCGCGCGGCGTGGCCACCCCAAAATGGGCCAAAATGTGCTTTGCTTGATATTCGTGAACTTTCATCGTCTAGCGTAGCGCCTTTTAGCTCGGCATCTTAGGCTGTGGCGGGCTAGAGTCCGCCGCTACATGACCAACATCGCTTGCGTCAGTTGTCAGTAGTCAGTTGAGGGCCCGCGCGATAGAATTAAATCTGCGTTTGCCGCAGCATGCGTCAGTATAGAAGAAGGGGCGACCGAAAAGCAACGCATCAATCCATGCAGATCCAAGAGGCGATCAGCAGAGTTACGCGAGGCGAAAGCCTGCGGCGCGAGGAAGCGCGCGCCATGATGGGGCAATTGCTCACGGGAGGCGTTTCCGAGGATGAGACGGTGGCGCTGCTCGTGGCGCTGCGCGAGAAGGGCGAACAAGCTTCAGAAATCATCGGCTTTGCGGAAGTAATGCGGGCGCAGGCGCAGGAAGTCCTGCGCGGGTCTGGGGTGGATTCGAGCGCGTTGGCCGCTGAGCCGCTGCTGGATACGTGCGGCACCGGCGGGGATGGGCGAGCAACGTTCAATGTGTCCACGGCGGCGGCGCTGGTGGCGGCGGGCGCGGGTGTCCGCGTGGCGAAGCACGGCAATCGGTCCATTTCCAGCCGAGCGGGCAGCGCCGACGTGTTGGAGGCGCTGGGAGTGGAAATCCATCTGCCGCTCGAACAGATTCCGGCCTGCCTCGACAAGGTGGGAATGGTTTTCCTTTTTGCTCCCCATCTGCACCTGGCGATGAAACACGTGATGCCGGCGCGGCGGAGAATCAAATCCAAAACCGTTTTCAACCTGCTGGGGCCGTTGACGAATCCGCTCGGCGCTTCCGTGCAGCTCGCCGGCGTTTACGACTCCGCCCGCACGGAAATGATGGCCGAGGCGCTGGGAGCGGTGGGAACGCGGCGCGCCCTGGTGGTGGCGGGCTCAGATGGCCTCGATGAAATCACGACGAGCGGGCCGACGAAGCTTTCCGATTACAACGCGCACGCCGTGAAGACACGCGAAATTTTGCCGGAAGATTTTGGCTTGCCGCGCGCGGCGGCTGAATCGTTAGCGGGCGGCGACGCGGCGGAGAACGCGCGGCTGCTGTGGCGAGTGCTGGAGGGTGAAACCGGTCCGGCGCGCGACTGCGTGCTGGCGAACGCGGCGGCGGCCTTGGTGGCGGCGGAAAAGGCCGGCGAGTGGACGGCGGGCGTGGCGATGGCGGCGGAGGCGATTGATTCAGGGGCGGCGCGCCACGTGCTGGACCGGCTGGTGGAATTTACGCGGCGGCGCTGACGGGAAACAAGGCGATGATAAAATTTATCCCTTCAGCCCGAGCCGGTATCGTCATTGCGGCGTCCTTTTTTTTCACTTGCCCTTCGAGCGCCGCAACCCGAAAGCTCATCTGGAATTTCGATGACACGCTGACCAATACGCTTGGCGGAGGGTATAACGTTTTCAGCGGCCCGCCTTCCTGGGCGCGGACCTATCTCGATCCGAACGTCCACCTTCCCGACACACGGCATTCCTTGCGAGTCACCGCGCGTCGAGCGGGCAGCGGTTTCTGCGGCGTCTGGTTTGATTTTTATCCCGCCACGGCCGCCCCACGCCGTTATTTCGACGCGCGCCGCTTTCGGTATCTCAGCTTCTGGATCAAGGGGGCAAAGTCAGGATGGGATTTCAATCTGAAGCTGGTGGATGAGACCGGCGAGCGGAACGAGGATCAGCTTCCCACGCGGCCGCTCGACGCCTACCTGCCTCGCGGGGTGAGCTCGGCGTGGCAGAAGGTTTCGATTCCACTCTCTGACTTTGCGGAAATTGATCCCGGCTCGCTGGCGCGCTTCGTGCTGCTCTTTAGCGCGCCCGGCGATTACCGGTTCTATCTGGATGACATCGCGCTCGAAGCCCACCGAGCCGGCGTCGGCGTGCCGGGCGCGGCCGGTGAGCGGCGAGCTAAGGCCGCCGATCACGGATCGCCGTGCCACTTATCACCGCGCGCGCCCAACCCGCCGAATGCGATGTGGGTTTGGAAGACGGACGAGCTTTTCACCAACCCGCAGGAACCCGCGAGGCTGTTTGACTTCTGCGCGCGGATGAAGGTCCACACGATTTATCTTTCGCTCGATTTCCAGCAAGCGCCGTCGGGAAAGCTGCTGGGGCTCGAGAAGGCGAAGCGTTACGAGAGATTTCTACGGCGGGCGCACCGGGACGGGCTTCAGGTGGAGGCGCTTGCTGGCTCGCCGGAATGGGCGGTCACGCGCTATCACAAGCGGGCGCTCGACGCTGTCAAAATCGTGGCCCATTTCAACCGCGCGGCGCCACCCCGGGCGCGTTTCGATGGCGTTCACTTTGACGTGGAACCGTACCTCCTGCTTGGCTTTGCCGACCTCGCCTTTCGCAAGCCGCTGCTCGCGGATTACCTCGCCATGGTGGCAGCGTGCGAGGCCGTGGCCCGGAAGGACGGCTTGGAGCTCGCTTGCGACGTTCCGTGGTGGTTCTTCCCGGCTTCACCTGCCGCGCGCCAGGCGATGACCGTGAACTTTGCGGGCGAGGAGAAAACGGTGGGCGAGCATCTTCTGGATCTGCTTCACTGCGTCACCATCATGGATTACCGGAATGAGGCGGATGGAGCCGCCGGCATCATCGCCTTCGGCGAGCCGGCGCTGGCGGAGGCGGCCAGGAGCGGCAAAAAGATCGTGATTGGCCTCGAGACGTCAGCCGAAAAGGAAGAGCCCGTGGATTTTGTGCTGGCCATGCCGGTTGGGAGCTTCCGGCAGGCTATTGTGCAAGCAGGATTGTACAGCGAGCGCACCTTTGAGGGTTACGGACTCTATGCGCTCAAGGGCGGAGAAAATATCTTTGTGGGGCTTGGCGCGCCGCTTCGAGGCGCGCCCCCACCCGCCGAGACCCTCGAAACCGCACTCGGAGATTTGCGGAAGGCGTTTGGGCCGAAGCCGGAAGCATTGAGCCTTGGGCCACGGATGACCGAGGCGCGCGCGGCGGTGAACGCGAATCCCGAGTGGACGGATTTTTCCGCTTATCGGACGAAGGCCTTTGGGAAACACGGCCCGCTCATCGGCTTCCAAGCCCTGCATCGGACCGCGCCCATGATTACTTTTCACGGGCTCGGGCGCAAAGTCTTTGAGGAGGAATCGGAGTCTGCCGCCGAGTGGCTGGGAACATCGCCGGCCTTCGGAGGGCTGGCGTTCCACTACTACGACAGCCTGCGCGCCTTGATGTCCAGCCCGTAACGGCTTGGAGCGGATTCTCAAACGCTGATCGGCTGCAGCGTCAGGAAATTACGAAGAAGCTGCTTGCCGGCGCCCGTCAGGATGGATTCGGGATGGAACTGAACGCCCTCAACGAGCAATTCCGTATGGCGCAGGCCCATGATCAGGCCGTCCGGCGAGGTCGCGGAGATGGCGAGGGAGGCGGGCAGGCTCTCTCGCTCGACGATCAGCGAATGATAACGGGTGGCCGGAAAGGGATTGGGCAATTCGGAGAAAATCGTCTTGCCGTCGTGCGAAATCAAGCTGGTCTTGCCGTGCATGATCTTCGGCGCGCGGATGACGCGCCCGCCAAACGCTTGGCCAATCGCCTGATGGCCCAGGCACACGCCCAAAATCGGAACTTTCCCGGCGAATTCTTTAATCAGGTCCAAGCAGATGCCCGCCTCGTTCGGCGTCTTCGGGCCGGGGGAGATCACAATACGCTCCGGGCATAGGCGCTCGATCTCCTGAAGCGTGATCTGATCGTTGCGGCGTACTTCGACGCGGGCGCCGAGTTCTCCGAGGTATTGAACCAAGTTGTAAGTAAACGAGTCGTAGTTATCAATGACAAGGACCATAGCGCAACCTTGTCCTATGATACACCGCGCTCCGGCAGAAAACGACATTCCGGCGAACGGTGGTGTGGAGCGCAGAATTGCGATCTCGAATGACACGGTACGGTATATACTGCTGTGACTCAAGACGCCAAAATGGAAACCTCTGCCGGACCGCAGCCGCGCCGAAAGAAGGATAGGAAGTTGAACGAATCTAATGCGCGCAGACTTAAGGCGCAGCTCGGCGCGAGCCTGCTGGCCTTTTTCTTCTGCTTTCCGGCGTTGGAGATGGCGCAAAGCCATCCAGTGCGCACCGCAAGCGGTTTTGTCTCAGGGGTGATGCTAAGCCACGGAATCGAGGTGTTTAAGGGCATTCCATTTGCCGCGCCGCCCATCGGCAAACTGCGCTGGCGGCCGCCGCAGCCCCCCGCGACCTGGCAGGGCGTGCGCAAAGCCAATAAATTCGGGCCTCCCTGCATGCAACCGGTATCGCTGCGACGCTTTGGACCCTGGACGCGGGTATTCAACTCCGAACTCCAGCCGAGCGAAAACTGCCTGTACGTCAACCTCTGGACCACGGCGAAGCTGCCCTCAACCCCGCGCCCAGTGATGGTGTGGATTTATGGCGGAGGATTTACCAGTGGAGCAGGCAGCGTGGCCATCTACGACGGCGCCGCGCTGGCCCGCAAAGGCGTGGTGGTGGTGAACTTCAACTATCGCGTTGGACCCTTCGGTTTTCTAGCCTACCCGGGGTTGACCGACGAATCGCCGCACCATTCCTCCGGCAATTACGCCTTGCTCGATCAGATAGCTGCGCTACGCTGGGTGCGCAAGAACATCGCGGCATTCGGCGGTGACCCTCGTCAGGTCACCATCTTTGGCCAGTCCGCCGGGGCGTCTAGCGTATGGCTGCTGATGCAATCGCCGCTAGCCCGCGGCCTGTTTGAGAGAGCCATCATGATGAGCGGTCCGGCCGTGATTCCCTTTCCGGGCATCACGGCACAAGGTTCGCTTACCGCTGCCGAAAAAGAGGGAGAGATGTTCGCTGCCAAGCTGGACGCCCATTCGCTTGAGCAATTGCGCGCCCTCGCGGCAGAGAAAATCATGCGGAACTCGGAAGGGATGACATGGGCGCCCATCCAGGACGGCTGGGTGCTCCGACCCGGCTGGCATCCGCAACGCGAAGCCACCGTTATCAACGGCATGGTCGCGGATGACATCGGAATCGGCTACTACGGCAACGGCCCCGCCCCGCCTGTCACCCTCGCCGTTTATCACAAGCGACTTCAGACGCTCTGCGGGGACAAACTGGCCGCCTGCATCAAGCTTTATCCCGCCAAGAATAATCAGCAGGCCGCAGTGGCCTTGCGCAGCGGGCTCGAGGATCGCGCCCGTGTATCACTCTACCAATGGGGCGAGCGACAGACCCAGGCGAGCCCGCAGGTTTACACCTACTACTTCGATCGGAAGATTCCCTGGCCTCAGCACCCGGAATACGGCGTGTTCCATTCTTCCGAGTTACCTTATGTCTTCGACAATCTGCGGCTTATGAACCGTCCGTGGCAACCGGTGGACTGGCGCGTGGCGCGCGAGATGTCGTCTTACTGGACGAACTTCGCCAAGACCGGAAGTCCCAACGCCCGCGGCTTGCCGGTTTGGCCCGCCTTCCGTGCCGGGCATTTAGCCATCATGCAGCTCGGCGCCCGCATGGGGCCGATACCGCTAGCCTCTCCCGCCGGCCGGCAATTCTGGATGGAAAATCTGACAAAGCCTCTGGGCTTTTAGCGGCGCGAGCAGGCCGTTGTGAGCGGGGCGCGCGCCTGCGGATGATCGAGCGCTGCCTGGGTACAATCCATCGCGGAATCTTTGGCCTCACAAATGTTTCGGCACCATCGAGGACCCTCGCGCCTTTATTGAATTACAACCCTTTTTCGGCCATGGCAAAGGCTTTCAGCAGGGCTTTGGCCTTATTCATGGATTCTTCGTATTCTTGGGCAGGGATGGAATCGGCGACGATGCCGGCGCCGGCCTGAAGATAGGCTAGGTTGTTCTTGATGAGGACGGTGCGGATGACGATGCAGGAATTCAAGTTGCCGGAAAAGTCTGCGTAGAGGACTGAGCCGCCGTAGAGGCCGCGGCGCGTGGGTTCGAGCTCATCAATGATTTCCATGGCCCGGACTTTGGGCGCGCCGGTGAGCGTTCCGGCGGGAAAACAGGCGGCGAGCGCGGCATAACTGTCGGCGTCCGGGCGCAGGCGGCCGCGAAGGAGCGAGACCAGGTGCATGACGTGCGAATACCGCTCGACAAACATCACGCGCTCCGGCACGACGCTCGAGAACTCGCAGACGCGGCCAAGGTCGTTGCGGCCAAGGTCCACAAGCATGATGTGCTCGGCGCGCTCCTTTTCGTCGGAGAGCAATTCCGCTTCAAGGTTCTTGTCTTCTTCAACTGTCTGCCCGCGCGGCCGCGTGCCGGCGATCGGCCGGTACTCGACGTCGCGTCCGCTGACCTTGACCAGCATCTCCGGCGAGGAGCCCAGCACCGTGGCGTCGCCGAGGTTGAGGAAATACATGTAGGGCGACGGATTGACCACGCGCAGGGCGCGATAGACCTCGAAGGGCGGGACGCGCACCGGGACGGCGAGGCGCTGCGAAAGAACAACCTGGAAAACATCTCCGGCGCGGATATATTCCTTGCCGCGCTCGACCAGGACCTCATAATCCCCGGGCTTCATGTTAGCCTGGACCCGCAGCGGGCCGCGCGGGAGCGGGAAACGCCCCCCGCGCAGCGGCCCCGCAAGGCGCCGCTCAAGACGCGCGAGTTCCTCAACAGCACGGTCGTACTTCGCGCGCAGGCTCCCTGGACCTTCGCCGGTGAGAACGTTGACGATGAGAAACAACTGGCGCTGAACGTGGTCGAAGGCGATGATATTCAAAAAATACATGAAGACGGCGTCGGGAATTTCAACGTCGGGATTAACTCGCGGCGGCAGGTTTTCAAGCTGGCGGACGCCTTCATAGGCGACGTAGCCTACCGCTCCAGCCGTGAAGGGCGGCAGCCCCGGCACGGCCACCGAATGGTAGGGGTCGCTGGCCTGGCGAAGGAACTCGAAGATGTTTCCCGAATGCTCCTCGCGCCGGCCGCCGCGCTCGCGGAGGATTGAGCGGCCGCGACAGGAAACCACTTGGAACGGATCTACGCCGAAAAAAGTGTAACGCCCAACCCGCTCGCCCCCTTCAACACTTTCCAGCAGAAAACTATAACGGCGAACTGGCGGACGGCGCCCCCCTCCGGCGGACTTTGCGGCAGCCGCCGGCGGAGTCAGCTTCAGAAACGCTGACACGGGGCTCAGGAGGTCGGCGATGACGGCACGATAGACAGGGACCACCGTTCCCTGTCCCGCCAGGCGGCGGAATTCGGCGAAGCTAGGCCTGATTTCCGTCATGCGGTCTCCGGTGGCTTATGAAGATAGCACTCCTGTCCGCTGACATTCCATTCGTTAGGACGGCGCCGGCTCAGGAAGAGCGAAGATGCAATCGAAATCTAGAACAAAACGGCGGCGCGCTCTATATCTGGGGCAGCGCGTTGGTCAGCGTCTGCCGAACCGCCTGCTCCATGAGGGCACGGGGAGCCGACTCGCCCGTCCAGATCTCGAACTGACGCGCCCCTTGGGCGACCAGCATTTCCACACCGGAAATGGTGATGAGTCCTCGGCCTCGGGCTTCAGAAATGAGTCGGGTTTCCATGGGGTAATAAACCATGTCAAAGACCACCCGCACTCGAAGCCGGGCGAGGTCAATCGGGATGTAATCGGTTTGAGGGGCCATGCCAACGGGGGTTGCGTTGATCACGGCGTCCACTTCCAGAGTGTCCGCGTGGTCCCAGGGGATGGCCTCAGCGGAGATGCGGCGGGCGAGGCGCCGCGCCGTGGATTCGCGCCGCGCCGCAATGAAGACGTGGGCCCCTTCGGTGCCGAGGGCACAGGCTGCCGCTCGGGCCGCTCCGCCGGCTCCTAGGATGAGGATTTGGCTGCCAGGAAGACGTAACCGTTTGGTGAGCACTTCGATCACCGCCGCGGCGTCCGTGTTCCATCCCATCCATTGGCCGCGTCGCACGGCGACCGTGTTGCAAGCGCCGATATGGGCCGCCAACGGGTCCACCCAGTCGAGTTCGCGCAGCACGGCCTGTTTGAAGGGCATCGTGACGCTAAAGCCTATGAATCCGAGCGCGCGCGCCAACCCAAGAAAATCCGCCAGCCGAGCGGTCTCACACGGCAGGTAAATCGCGTTGCAGTGCTTGGCCTGGAAGGCGATGTTTTGCATGGCGGGGGAAAGCGACATCGAGGCGTGGGTTCCCACTACACCGTAAATTTGCGTCCGCTGGTTCACCTGCTCGATGCGATAAACCGAGCGCAAGACGTCCAAAGAAAGCTGACCGGCGGCCACCGCCTTCTGGTGCGGCAAGGAAGCATAAGTGAATGGACTCCGCCAGCGCAGCGCCAGAAGGCGAGAACTTATTCCCGAGGGTCCTTGCGCAAGCGCCACCAGCCGCGGGCGCCGACGGCTATGGGTCTTCAACAGCTTTTCAATCTTTAGATTGTCCTGCAGACTTCTGGCGTAGCTTACGATCTTTATCGCCGCGGCGGGAAGGCGCGCCAGGCGGCGATAGATAGGGATTAAAGGTGGTGTCCGGCGATAGTGATGATAAGACACGATGACTTTGGCGGGATGAAGCTGACGGAGGCGCGTGGGCCCGGCGCGCCCCACCGATTCTATTTCGAGATCCACCCAGGTGCATCCGGCCCGGACAGCGGAACCGAGCAAGGCCATCTGCTCCTCAATGCTTCCCTGGAACTGTCCGCCGGCGGCCGCGCGCCGACAAGTGGCAATCACGGCAGGAAAGCGCCAACGCCCAAGGAACTCGCGCAATCGGGATTCCAGGTCATT
>JAKAWO010000057.1 GCA_021827255.1 Acidobacteriota bacterium
GGCCCGCATTGGCGAAACGGCTGACGGTTTCTCCCACGGCCGAAGGCTATCAAAGCCGCCGGGAAATTGCCAGAGGAAATTCGATTCTTTTCAATGGTTAGACTTCTGAGACTTTGACGCAGCCCTGGGTTGGCGGGGATCCTTCACCGTGCGCAGCCGTTCGATGAGTCCGCCTTCGCCGTCAAACGGGCGCGGGCCTCGGGGTGAAGTGGGCGAACCAGCAGCAGCTTCGGCTGACCGTGGGCGACGTAACCGGGACGTCGTTTGGCGAAACCCCGCGTCTGGCCCAGAAACTGCCAGCCCGCGGCGCGGTAGCAAGTTCCTCGGAAGCGAGCCGGATCCACGAACGTCTCGGCAAGCAGGATCGGATGCCCGGGGAAGGGGCGAAAAATGCCGGCCTTGGGGCTGCCAAAGCGGCTCAAGGGGGTGTGTTGATGGCGCATGCTGTGATACAGTGGAAATTCCGAGGCAGTTCAGGTTCGACCGCTGCGGACGTTGGTCCGCGAAGGTGGAATACATTCTCGGAGGAGGTTACACGTATGAAGAGGTTGGTTGCTCCCCTAGCCGCCCTGGCGCTGGCGGCGATGACTTTCCTGCCCGCCAAGGCGGTGGCTGGCAAGGCGACCGAACGCCAGGCGGCCTCTGGCCAGCACGTCTATTACGGGAACATCAGCGATGCGATGTGCGGAGCGAAGCACATGATGGCTGACGCGCGCAAGTGCACGCTCGCATGCGTCAAGGGCGGCGAAAAGTACGTTTTCGTGACGAGCGGCCAAGTGGTGAAGATCACCAATCAAAACTTTGCCGGCCTCGAGCAATACGCCGGCGAGCACGTGAAGGTGACCGGCACACGAAGCGGCGGCAGCATCACGATTGCCCACATTGCGCCGGTGACGCCTCGGAAGCGGAAGTAGCTTCTTTGGGCGCGCCCTGGACGTTCTGAGGGCGTCGGTCCTCTGGCCTGGGCGGCGCAGAGGGAGATACACACTTCCGGAAGGGGTGTGGTTGCGATCGCCCGCGCGGCTGAGTTCTCGGGCACGGGCCGCAAGTGGAGCGTGGTTCAGGCGGCTGAGCCGTTCACTTCAACCATCGCTTTGACGCAGGCGGGGTCGCCCGGAATTTGAGGGAAGCGGTCGGGGACTTCGGTGAGTGGGATCCGGTGGGTGACCCAGGGGGCGGTGTCAATTTGCCCTTGCTCGATGCGCGCGATGACGCGCGGAAACTGATGGGCGCTGTTGCGGGAAGCGAAGAGCGTGACCTCGCGGCGGTGGAAAAGAGCGTCATCGAGCGCGACCGGGCCTTGCACGAGCCCGACAAAGACCAGCCTTCCTCCGTGGGCCACGCGGCCGAGACTCTGCGCCATCGCCTGAGCGTTGCCGGTGGCGTCAAAAATCACCTCGGCGAGATCTCCATCCGGCTCAGCGAGCGCGTGAAAGCCGAGCCGCGAGACGAAGGCCCGGCGTGATGGGCTGACCTCCAGGACGCGAACTTGGGCGCCGGCGGCGCGCGCAAATTGCGCTACGGCAAGGCCGATGGGGCCCGCTCCCACAATCAAAGCCTCCTCCCCCTTGCGCAAGCCGCTGCGCGCCACGGCGTGCGCGCCAATGCCCAGCGGTTCAACGAGGGCGAGCTGATCGAGGCTCAGTTTTTGCGATTTATGGAGGCATGCGAGGGGGACGGCCATCAACTCCCGCATGCCACCATCCGTGTGCACGCCGAGCACTTCGAGGCGCTCGCAGCAGTTGGGCTTGCCCAGGCGGCAAGGGTGGCACTGGCCGCAGGCCAGATAAGGCTCGACGGCGCAACGGTCGCCCACCGAGAGGCCGTGGCGGTTGGCCGGAGCCTGCACGACTTCCACGGCGATCTCGTGGCCGAGAATGCGCGGAAAGTTGAAGAAGGGCTGGCGGCCGGCGAAGGCGTGGAGATCCGTGCCGCACACTCCCACACGCCGAACGCGCACCAACGCTTCGCCGGCGCGCGCCACGGGCGGCGGCGTTTCGCCAAGCTGGAATTTCCCGGGCCGTTCGAGAACAATTTGCTTCACAAAATTCGGTTCCGCACGCGCCTCACGCCCCGCAACAGGGATCATCCGAGGCCGTCGGAGCGCCTTCGGATTTCGTTAGTTGACCGCCGCAGCGCGGGCAGGGTGGGAGCAGTTGGCCTTTCCTCATCCGCAAGACGCTCCCACATTGAGCGCAGCGGTAAGCGGCGTCTTCGCTAACGATGATTAGCGGCATCGGCTTGCCCCCAAGGGACTGCATTCGCTTAAAGAGCGATTGTAACTCCAAAGCCTTATCGGCGGCGCCGCTTTACAACTTCTGGATGAGGGCAACGGCGGCGGCGCGGACGGATTCACCCCGGCCCACTTCGCCGATTCCCTCGCCCGTCTTTGCCTTCACGCTGATTTGCGAGAGGCGGACGCCCATGGCTCCGGCCAGGTTCCTTCGCATTCGGGGAATGTAGGGGGCGAGCTTGGGGCGCTCCAGCTCGACCGTCGCGTCAAGGTTGAGGACAGCGTACCCGGCTTCCGCCAACCGCCTGCAAACCAGGCGCAAGAAGCGCAAGCTGGGGGCGTCCTTCCACTGCGGGGCGCGGTCTGGAAAATGCTGGCCAATGTCGCCGAGGGCCGCGGCACCCAGCAAGGCGTCGCACGTGGCGTGAACCAAAGCGTCGCCGTCCGAATGCCCGAGCGGCCCTTTCGCGAAAGGGATTCGCAGGCCGCCCAAAATGAGCTTTCGCCCGGCGACAAGCCGATGAACGTCGGTGCCGATCCCGATCCGGCAGGCGGCCATGCGAGGTCTTTCCTTGCCGCTCATCCAATCTCCAGCCACCTTTTATAAAATTCTTTTTCCGAATGAGGTCGGCGCCGTGCCACCAGGCCGCGCGACGGCTAAGAAAGGATCCCAGCCCGTTCCGCCTGCTCCCGCTCCTGAGCAATGTAAAGCCGCGCCAGCGGCAGATCGGACGGCTTGGTAATTTTGATGTTCTGCTCCGATCCCATCAGCACGGTAACTTCACGCCCGAGGCGCTCGACGAGGCTGCATTCGTCGGTGGCCATAAAGCCGTCTTGGGCGGCGCGCGCCACCGCTTCTTTGAGCAGGTCGTAGCGGAAAGCTTGCGGCGTTTGCGCCAGCACAATGCGCTCGCGAGGAATCGTTCCCATCACGACCTGCCGCTCCACTTGCTTGACGGTGTCCACGCTGGGGATGCCCAGGATGGCCGCCCCGGTTTTGCGAGCGGCTTCGAGAACGTTTCGGATTTGTTCCAGGGTCACAAAGGGTCGGACCGCATCGTGAACGATCACCGTTTCGGCGGTGGGAGGCACTTCCGCCAGGGCCAGCGCCACAGTTTCCTGCCGTGACATTCCACCCGCCACCAAGCGCAACGGTTTTATGAGCTGTTCGCGCTCGATGTCGCTCCGCGTGCGCTCGAGATCCGCCGGGCGCACGGCGAGCAGGATTTCGTCCACTACCTCGGAGGCGGCAAACTTCCGCAACGTATGGATGATGATGGGGACGCCTTCCAGCGCCAGAAATTGCTTGGGCGTTTCCAGGCCCATGCGGACACCGGCGCCGGCTGCCGGAATGATGGCGATGGTCTTCATGACGATGAGAGGCGAGGGAAGCGTTGCACGGGATTAGCGGAAAGCTCCTCGAGCTGCGATCACTGGGGCACCGGGTGCGCGGTCTGAGGTGTTTCGCCGCGCTCCTGCCGCGGGCGGTCCTCATATTTGCCAAAAATCATCTTGCCCGCCGCGGTTTGCAGGACGCTGGTGACGGCGATGTCAATCGTTTTCGAGATCATCTTGCGCGCGTTGTCCACCACGACCATGGTTCCATCGTCGAGGTAAGCGACCCCTTGATTGTACTCCTTGCCTTCTTTGAGGATGAAGACGCGCATAATCTCGCCGGGCAGCACGACGGGCTTAAGCGAATTGGCCAGATCGTTGACGTTGAGGACCGGCACCCGCTGAAGCTGAGCCACTTTGTTGAGATTGAAATCGTTGGTCACGATCTTGGCGTCGTAGAGCTTGGCCAATTCGATCAGCTTCATATCCACGTCGCGGACGGCCGGAAAATCATCCTCGACGATCTGAACCTGGGCGGTGGTCATCTTCTGCATCCGCTGAAGAATGTCCAGCCCCCGCCGGCCTCGATTGCGCTTGAGCGCGTCGGAGGAGTCCGCCACCAACTGCAACTCCCGAAGCACGAACTGCGGGATGATCAGCGCCCCGTCCACGAAGCCGGTTTCACACACGTCGGCGATGCGGCCGTCAATAATCACGCTGGTGTCCAGGACTTTGCAGCTCTTGCGCGGCTGCCGCTCGGCGCTGAAGATCCCGCCCATCGCCCCGAGATTCAATAGGTCGCCCTTGTGTGCCCCCACCACCATCCCAATGTAGGCCATTAGCAGCAGCAACGTCACCTGGATGTAAGACTGAGCGTGTTTTTCAATGGCTGTCATGCTCAGCAGGTGGCTGATCATCAGCGCGGATAGGATGCCGAGGATGGTCCCGAAGGTCGCGCCCAGCAGCCGTTTGAGGCTGGTTTTCTCCAAGCGCATCTCGATCACCACAAAAACAATGCCGAGGCCCGTCCCCAGCAGGATGGACTCTAAGGGCGAGACGTCATTGGGATGGAGATGGTAAGAGGCAAAAATCAAGGCCAGAACGAAAATAATCCGCAGGGAAACCATTTCCCACGCCATGAGTTCGGACCCCTTTCCGCGGGATGAAACGAGAAGAAGAAATTCGACCGCGCATATAAGGATAAGAGTGCGACCCCTCGAATTGATTGTAGCATGTTTGCCGAAAAGCCGCCTCCACAACGCGGACCGCGCCTGCGCCGCGCACGTTCGGGCGCCCGCGCCACCCGGTGGGGATGCCAAGCGCAGGGATTCGAGATCGCGCCGCCCGCTTTCCTGAGCCTATGGACGGGGCCGGCATTTGATCACGACCGGGGCCCCCAGGAAGCCGAATCTCTCACGAATGCGGTTCTCCAAGAATCGTTGGACGGAAAAGTGCAACGGGCCGCCGCGATGGGTAAAGGCCACAAAGGTCGGCGGCGCCACGCCGGCTTGGGTCAAGTAGTAAATGCGAAGTGGCCGGCGCGCCGGACTGGGGACGCGGTCAAGGTGGACGGTTCTCAAAAAGGCGTTCATTTCCGAAGTTGAAACGCGCTTCCATCGCGCCTCGGTCACTTGGCCTATCCTGCCCCAAAGCTGACCTAGGCGCTGCCCCGCCAGGGCAGAGAGAAAAACAACGGGGGCGTAATCGAGGTATTTCATTCGACGACGGATGACGGCGGCGAACTGCTGCGCCTTGGCGGGCCCTTTCTCGACTGCATCCCATTTGTTGACGACGATGATGACCGAGCGGCCGCTTTGGTGCGCATAGCCAGCGATGTGGCTATCGAGCGCCGTGACGCCCTCCGTGGCGTCGAGGACGACCAGCGCCACGTCAGTGCGTTGCAGCCGCCGGCGAGCCTGAAGGACGCTCAGCTTTTCCGCGTGCAGCTTAGTTTTCCCCTTCCGACGGATGCCCGCCGTGTCAATGAATCGGAAGCGCGCGCCATCTCGCTCGATTTCCGCATCCACGGCATCGCGGGTGGTGCCGGCGACGGGCGTCACCATGGCCCGTTCTTCTCCCAGCAGCCGGTTGAGCAGGGTGGATTTGCCGACATTGGGGCGCCCAATGATGGCCACGCTGATGGTCGAGGGCGGCGAATTTTCTTCCCTTTTCTCGCGGTTTTCGCTCTTCCTCGGCGCCCGCGGCTCGACGGAGAACGAAGATTGGGGCAAGGAAGAAGAATCGCCGGCCTGCTCCTGTTCCGGTGGTTGGTGCGGAAAGGCTGCCGTTAGGCAGTCCAGCAAGCCATCCACGCCGAGGCCGTGCTCGGCGGACACAGAGAAAATATTCTGAATGCCAAGGCGTGCGAAGTCGGCGGCGAGCGCAGCGTGAGCTGGCGTGTCCGCTTTGTTGACGGCGAGGACGAGCGGCTTTCCGGTTCGCCGCAGACGTTGAGCCAGGTCCTCATCGAGCGGGACCGCGCCTTCTCGTCCATCTACCACCAGCACAATAGACGCCGCCTCTTCGATGGCCTTCCAAGCGTGACGGAAGATTTCACTGGCGATGAGGTCGCGGTGGGCGGGAATCATCCCCCCTGTGTCCACAACTTCGAAAGGCTTGCCGAGCCATTCGGCCTTGGCGTAAAGGCGGTCGCGGGTCATGCCGGGCTCATTACCGACGAGAGCCCGCCGCCGCCCCGCGATGCGGTTGAAGAGGGTGGACTTGCCGACGTTAGGGCGGCCGACAATCACCACCTGGGGCAACACTGGATGGGCTTCGCTCTTGGCCATATGAACTCCATCTTAACAGGAGGGCGTGTGCTATGCTTTCTAGCGCAGCAAAGAGCAGCACTGGATCGAACTCGGGGAGCGGCCAGCCACGCGCCGATTCCGTCCGGTCAACCTTAGACGTTTGGGATCAGCAAGAGCGCGGCGGCTGGAAGGTCCGCTTCTGATTTCACTCCATGACGGCGACCAGCAAGAAAGCAAGAACCTCGGAGAACATTTCGCTGGAGCGAGTCTTCGCCACGGGCGGTTGGCTGGCGAGACACCTTCCGCAGTACGAGTTTCGTCCGGCGCAACTGGAAATGGCGGAAAGCGTGGAGGCAGCGCTCGCCGACGGCCGGCATCTGATCGTCGAGGCGGGAACCGGAACGGGCAAGACCTTGGCTTACCTGGTCCCCATTATCCGCAGCGGCCAGCGCGTGGTCATCTCCACGGGCACGAAGAACCTTCAGGAGCAGCTCTTTTTCAAAGACATTCCGTTCCTGAAAAAGATGTTTCCCGAGTTACGAGCCACGTTGATGAAGGGCCGGCAGAATTATCTTTGCCGACAAAAACTCTACGACATGGAGAAGCAGCCGGTGCTGAACGGCGTGGAAGAGTTGAGCCTCTACACGCAAATCCGCCAGTGGGAACCCGGGACTGAAACCGGGGATCGCGCGGAACTCGAGGGTCTGCCGGATACGAGTGAGCTCTGGGCCCGGATGGACGCGCGCCGGGAAGCTTGCACGGGCCAGAAATGCGCGCAGTTCGAGCGCTGCTTCATCACCTGGATGCACCAGCGCGCCGCCGAATCCGATCTCATCATCGTCAACCATCATCTCTTCTTCGCCGATTTGGCGCTCAAGCAATCCGACTACGCCAGCCTGTTGCCGGACTACAGGGCCGTCGTATTCGACGAAGCGCATGAGATTGAAGACGTCGCCACAAAGTATTTCGGACTACAAATTTCCAATTACCGTTTCGAGGAGCTGGCGCGGGATACAGAAGGCACGCTCAAGATGAAGGGTCTCGAGGCGGGCGACGTTCTGGGCGCGGTCCGCGGCCTGCGGCGGCGAGGCGAGCTCTTTTTCGAGCTGTTTCCCGCCTCCGAAGGGCGCGCCAGCTTCGAGGATCGGGAGGGTTTTCTCGAAGCCCACCGCAGCGCGTATTCAGCCCTGGCCAACGCTTTGACCCGGCTCGAAACCGAGTTGGGGCGGCTGAAGGAGCGTCCGGAAGAGGTTAACCATCTTGCCCGCCGCGCGGCCGAGCTTCGCGAGGCACTCGCATTCATTCTGGAAGGCTCGAGCCGCAATTTCGTGTACTGGTGGGAACGGAGGGGTCGCGGCATGTTTTTGGAGGCCGCGCCCATTGACGTTTCGGCCCTGCTGCGGGAGCGGCTGTTTGAGAAGGTGCGCACGATCGTCCTGACGTCCGCGACGCTGGCGGTGGGCGGCAGATTTGATTTCTTGAAGCGCCGCCTGGGGATCGAAAACACCCGGGAGCAAATTCTGGATTCCCACTTTGATTATGGCCAGCAAGCTCTGCTCTACACGCCCTTGCACCTTCCCGATCCTCGTCGGGAGGATTTCGCCCGCCACGCGGCCGAGGAGATATTGGCCATACTCAAGATCACCCGGGGCCGGGCTTTCGTCCTGTTCACTTCCCGCCAGCAGATGCGCGAGGTCTTCGACCGAGTCCGGGCGCGGCTCCGATTCTCCATGCTGTTGCAAGGCACCGCTCCTCGCACGGTCTTGCTCGAGCGCTTCCGTCGAACCCCTCATGCCGTGTTGTTTGCTACCAACTCCTTCTGGCAGGGAGTGGACGTTCAAGGCCCGCAGTTGAGCGCCGTCATCATTGACCGCCTGCCCTTCGCAGTCCCGACCGATCCCGTGGTGGCCGCCCGGATCCGCTGTATCAATTCGGACGGCGGCAGCGCCTTCGAAGACTACCAGCTCCCGGAGGCTGTCCTGGCCCTCAAGCAGGGATTCGGGCGGCTGATCCGCAGCGAAAAAGACCGCGGCGTCCTCGTTATCCTCGATCAACGCCTGATGCGGAAGGCGTACGGACAGGTCTTTTGGGAGAGCTTGCCGCGTTACCGGCGGACCACCCGTCTGGAAGACGTGGAGATTTTCATGCGAGAATACTGACGGGTGGCAGGCCACCAACCCACTTGGCCGGGATTCGAGCGAGACGGGCAGTCCGTTTGCATGAAGCGTCTCATAGGGCACAAGGCGGGCCGCACGAGTCAAAATGTTTGAAGTCACCGTCGAGTACACATTTGCTTCGGGTCATGCCCTGCGGGGTTACAAGGGCAAGTGTGAGAACGTTCATGGGCACAATTACAAGCTTCAGGTGACTGTGGAGGGTGAGCGGCTCAATTCGATCGGCCTACTGATGGACTTTGTAGAGCTACGGGCAGCAATCAGGTCGCTGGCCGAGCGCTTGGACCATCGTTTTCTCAACGACCTCGCTCCTTTTGACCGGATCAATCCTTCGGCGGAGAACTTGGCGCTTTACTTCGGCCAGGAACTCGAGGGCAAGATCGCGGCGCAAGGTCTTCGGCTCCAGGCGGTTAAAGTCTGGGAGTCGGACACCACTTCTGCTACCTATCGGCCCGACGCGGCGGGCGCCCGGTAAGACGTGCCTGGCTCGATGATCCCGCTTTCGCTGCTGTAGATCGAAGCGGAGAACTTGAATGATGAAGCCCCGATGTGCTCGCGGGTAAGGGAGGTGTTTTGCAGCCCCCAGCCGTCGGCGGAAGAGGGAGCGGAATTTGGCTCCGCTCAGACCGTAAAGGAAGTGCTAGGGTGACAGCTAGCGTGGTGCAGCCAAGTGCAGAGGCCCTCCTCGCAGACGTAAACATCGGCGCAGGAGCCACAGCGAACCAAGTGCTCCCGATCGCGGATGCGGCCACACACCGCGCAAGCCTCCAACATGTCCGCGACGACATGGCACGAGATATCCCGCCACGTCTCCAGCGTCTGTATTTCCTGCTTGAATCTCTCCAGTTCGTCTTTGTTCACCATGGCCCACCCCCAGCGTTATGGCAGTGCACGTTGCGGGCCATAAGTGCGTAAAGGTGATTATGAGTGTGGGAGGAAGCGCATCTCCTTGAGGAACAACGCGTAACCCCGGCCACTTGGGGTGCGACGTTGCCCAGAAACAGTGGGAAATCGGAACCGAAATGCGCAATACCCGACCATTTGGAGGACATTTTCCGTCTGCGCCTGGTTTGACGACCCCGGCTTGTCGAAGCAAGGTAGATCGAGTTTCGGTTAGAATGGTGGTGGTCAATCAGCCTCGAAGCGAGTTCCGACCATGGTGGTGACGGAAATTTTCAAGTCCATTCAAGGTGAGTCAACCTACGCAGGGTTGCCGTGCGTTTTTGTGCGGCTGACGGGCTGCAACCTGCGCTGCCATTGGTGCGACACGGCCTACGCCTTTTATGGCGGACAGAAAATGAGCGCCGACCAGGTTCTCTCCCGCGTCCGGCGATTGGGCGGGCGCTTGGTAGAATTCACCGGGGGCGAACCGCTGCTCCAGGAAAAAGAGGTGATTCCGCTCTCAGAGCGGCTGCTGGATGAAGGTTTCCGGGTTCTTATTGAGACGAGTGGGGAACGGTTCATCGGCCGGCTGCCAAGGCCGGTTATCAAGGTGCTGGACGTGAAGTGCCCGGCCAGCGGCGAGAGCGGCAAATTCCGCCTGGACAACCTGGACGAGATGGAAGCTAAGGATCAGATGAAATTCGTCGTCCAGGATCAGAGCGATTACGGTTTCGCGCGCCAATTCATTGAACTGCATCACCTCTCAGATCGCGCCGTCGAGGTGATTCTGTCCCCGGTTTTTGGCCGGCTTTCGCCCCGCTCCCTGGCGGAATGGATTCTGCGCGACGGCCTGAACGTAAGGCTTGGCTTGCAGATCCATAAATTCATCTGGGATCCGAACACTCGGGGAGTGTGATGGCTTTAGGAACGAAATGTAGATTTACCCGCAGAGATGACAACCAGCGAAAGCCCGCGGACTGACGGTCAAACGGCACGGACCAAGCCCTGGGCGGTCGTGCTGGCGAGCGGCGGCATGGACAGCGGCCTTACGACGGCGCTGGCGAGCCTGGAGCACCGCTTAGCAATGCTTCACGTTGCCTATGGACAGCGCACCGAGTCACGTGAAATCCAGGCTTTTAACGACTTAGCGGACTTCTACCAGGCTGAGCGGCGCATGATGGTTCGCCTGGACCATCTCAAGCAAATCGGCGGGTCGAGCCTTACCGACCTTCGCCTTGATGTCGAACCGGCCGACTTAAACCGAACGGACATTCCTTCCAGCTACGTCCCATTTCGCAACGCCCATTTTCTTTCTATCGCGGTTTCTTGGGGAGAAGTCCTCAGCGCCCGGAAGATTTTCATCGGGGCAGTTTCCGAGGATAGCTCCGGTTACCCTGACTGCCGGCCGGAGTATTATGAAGCCTTTAACCGCGTCATTGCCGCTGGAACAAAACCGGGAACACGCATTGAAATTGACACTCCGGTTATCCACATGCGGAAATGCGAGATCGTGCGCAAGGGGATGGAGCTGAGGGTGCCTTTCGAGCTCACCTGGTCGTGCTATCAGCGGGAGGAGATTGCCTGCGGGGTGTGCGATAGCTGCGCGTTGCGGCTGCGCGCCTTCCAGGAGGCTGGGGCTGAAGATCCGATCCCTTATGTGGTACGTCCGATTTATGCTCCTCACGCGCCGCCGGGCGGGCGCGCGGCGCGAAAACGTTGAGACTACGGCAAAGTGGAGCTAAGATATGAATTGGGGGCGCCAGTTAAGGAGGCATGGAATGAGTTCTCCGGGAATGAGAAAAGCGTTGGGTTGCGCGGCGGTGTTCTTGGGTCTCAGCTTGTCAGCGCCGCTTTTTGGCCAGACGGGCGGCCTGAGAGGCACAGTAACTCTTCAGGACGGGTCGCGCTGCGTCAAATGCACAGTCTCTATTGATCGGCTGGATGTGAAGGGGAATTACAAGGTCAAAACGGACAAGAAGGGACATTACGTTTACATTGGCCTGCCGATCGGGAGCTTTAAGGTGACGGTTTATGACCCGACCGGGAAGGAATTATGGTACTTCAACGGGGTGCACGTCGGCATGGGTGACCCGACCCCGCTCGATTTCAACCTGCCCAAGGAAATGAAGAGGGCCGCGCAGGCCAACCCCCAGGCGGCTCAACAAAGTCAGAAGGAGGAGAAGGAAGCCAAGAAGTTCGCCGGCTTGAAGCAGTTCTATAATCAGGGTAACGCGCTGTATGGCCAGAAGGATTACGCCGGTGCCGCGGCGGCATTCGAGAAAGCAGTTCCCTACGCCGCCGGCAAGAACCTTCCCGTCATCCTGTCGCGGCTGGCGGACTCCTACCACATGGCCCACCTGAACGACAAGGCGGTCGCGACCTATCAGAAAGTTCTTCAACTCACTCCTGATGACGCCACCATATACAATAACTTGGGTAATGTTTACGCAGGCATGGGAAATAGCGCGGCGGCCGAGCAGTCTTTCCAGAAAGCGGCTAGCCTCGATCCGACGCATGCCGCGATGTACTACTTCAACCTGGGTGCCATCATGTACAACCAGGGGAAAATGGACCAAGCCGCGACTGCCTTCAAGAAGGCGGTCAGCATCGACCCGAAATACGCGGAGGCCTATTACCTGGAGGGGCAAGCCCTGATGAGCAAAGCCACGATGAGCGCTGGCGGCAAGGTCAGCGCGCCGGCCGGAACGCTGGCGGCTTTTAAGAAGTACATCGAGCTCGCTCCCAACGGACCGGACGCCGCCGCCGCTCAGGGAATGATTCAGACC
>JAKAWO010000058.1 GCA_021827255.1 Acidobacteriota bacterium
AGCTGCGAATCGGGGTTATGTCCAGAGTGCGGACGAGCGGAGTTCAGCAGGCGCTATGAAGTGCCCTTTCTGCGGCCACGTTGAAGACAAGGTGGTGGATTCGCGGGCGGCCAAGACTGCGGATACGATCCGCCGTCGCCGGGAGTGCTTCCAATGCCGTCGCCGTTTTACCACTTACGAGCGGCTGGACGAAATTCCTTACATGGTCGTCAAGAAGGACGGCAGCCGCGAAAAGTTCGACCGGCAAAAGGCGCTCGCTGGCATCCTCAAGGCGTGCGAGAAGCGGCCCGTGCCCATGAACAAGCTCGAGCAGATTGTCAACGACCTTGAGACCTACGTGGTGGAATCTCCCAGCCGCGAACGGGAGAGTTCGGAGCTGGGCGCCATGGTAATGGCGCGCTTAAGGAAGCTGGACAAGGTGGCCTACGTCCGCTTTGCGTCCGTCTATCTGGACTTCAAGGATGTGCGCGAGTTTATGGATGAGCTGAAGGACTTGCTCAAAGCGAAAGCCAAGTGACGTGCGTCCAGGGCCTGCACGGCGTCTTTGGAGCGCCACCCTTTGTCGGGCACAACGCCTGGCGATCCTACATCGCCGCCCCGGGCGCGGTTCGACCTTCTGCTGGGGACCGCTGCCAGACGAAAGCGCCGAATGCGCGAAAGGTGCGAAAGCCAAACCGCTGATAGAGCCGGACAGCTCCCTCGTTCAGGCTGGTGACGGTCAGAGAGACCTCCCGGAATCCCTGTTGTTGCAGCCCCTTCAAGGCATAACGCAACAGCGCGGTTCCGACGCCAACTCCCTGGAACTCCGCGGCGACGGCGATCTGCGGAAGGTGGGCCGTCTGGCGCCGCACACGACTGGCTCCCAGAATCCCTGCCAGCCTCTGAGTGGAACGGTGGAATACAACGAAGGAAGCTTGGGTTAAAAATTCACCGCAGCCGTGTTGGTAAATGACGTTTTCAATCAGGCGTGACACCCCGTCCAGGGACGCATACTGCTCGTTAATTGCGGCGTCCACGTGATGACGGTAGGTGCGATAGAGAAGCTCGGCAGCCTCGCGGTCGTAACGCCTTTCCCACGGTTCGATCGTGAACTCAGCCCCCAGGGGAGCGAGAGCTGACGATGTGGACGCCAAGGATGCGGGCGTGCCCGGCCCGGAGAGCGGCACGGCCATGAACTCCCGCACGTAGCTATCGAAGCAGCGGGAGCGAAACCAGAGGTTGAGTCGGTCAAAGGAGAAGTGTGGGAGCTGAGCCTCAATGCGCCGAACTTCCGGAAAGCTTAAAAGCCTATCCAAAACTTGATCGAGCAGCCGCCGGGCGTACAGGAGCGCGGATTGGCCGGGCTCGACAAACAGGTCGGCGATGAGCGCTCTGGGGCCTTCCGAAAAAAAGAAGCAAAAGCCTCGAATCGCCCCATTCTGCCGCAGCGCGTAGCCGGAAAGCCGTCGTTCTTCAAGCCAGTTGGCAACCAGGCGCGCCGATGCTGAATAATCCCAGCACAATTGGTCTTGCCAAGCATTGGATTCTGCCTTGAGCAGGGGCTGGAAGTGCGCAGCCTCAACGTCGCGAATATTTACGATTTCCGCTTCCAAGCTCGTGCCTTCCGGCTCGCTCCCCTCGCCTGCGGCCTCGCCCTCAGTATATCCCAACCCCACGACGGAGGGTGCGCCCAGAGCGGCACGAATCAGGCCGGCTTTGCCGCCTCTACAAGGCTCTTGTGGGTCTGGGGAATCCTGACCGGGGCCGTCCTGAGCGGTGGCCTGGCTCCGGTTGATAACTTCTCCCGCCGAAAAAGCGGTTATGATACCATTTGTGGCCCCTAGCCAGTGGCCAGGGGTCCGATGTCGTTTTTAATCCCGCATGGTCGTCGAACGCAATCGAGCGGTTGTCGTTCCTTCCCGGATTTTCCCTGATCTGGCGGGCCGGATACTTCTGGGAGCGCTGATCGTCGTGGGAGTGTTACTGGGGACTCTGGCGGGCGCGAGCGCCTTCCTCACTTACAGGATTACGACCACGCACAATGCTATTGAGAACGTCACGCCGGCGTCCTACCTGCTGCCCAGCTACTTGAGCCTCAACTTCACCGACGCCGAGGGGGGCCAGCACGAGGGCTGGCTGCTGATCGGGCTGCATGGAGCCCCGGCTATTATTCTTTGCCCGGGTTATGACATGAACCGAGCCGATCTGCTCTCCCTGGGCGCGGTCCTGCAAGCCAACCACTTTAATGTGTACCTGTTTAACTTTTCGGGACCGAAGGCGCATGAAACTTTCTCGAACCTGGGCGTGCGGGAAGCGGCGGACGTTGAGGCCGCCATTCAAAAACTGACGCGCCAGTCGGGCATCAATCCGCATCGGGTCGGCCTCTATGGACCTTCCGTCGGAGGCTTTGCAGCTCTGGTGGCGGCGGAGCGAGACCCGAGGGTGCAGGCCCTCGCCGTGGACGATGTTTACGAGCGGCCGCTGCAAATGTTCGACGTTCAGATGGACCGCAAGCTGGGAGGAACCGGCGCAGTGTTCCGATTTATCTCGGGCCTGGTTTTCCAGGCGTTCACGCTTGGCACCGCGAATCCGCCGGTTCGCCGCGATCTGTCCAAGCTGGCCGGGCGGGCCAAGCTGTTCTTGGCGGGCGAGGACGTGCCCGCTTTGAAGGCAACCACCGAGGCTCTCTATCAGGCATCCCCCGAACCGAAGGACCTTCAATTGGTCAACCACTCGGCGGGAAGCATGGCTTCATCTTCTGAAAGAAAAGATTACGAGGATCGAATCATCAAATTCTTTTTGAAGAACCTGCCGCTGCGGGCGAATTGAGCCGCCTCGGCTGAGGCCCGGAAACAAAGAGGACATTCGGCAAGGTTGTACCCCAAACCGGAAGTTGACGCGGCCTAAGTCCTCCGCGCGCGTCATTTTAGAAATGCCGGGTGTAAACCCCCGGGCCTGGCTCTTGCGGCGCGAGGCGGATTTTGTTCCCCTCGCGCGCACGCCCGGCGGCGGAGCGCTTTGCAGAGTTTGAAATCGGGCTCGACGCCGTCCGGCAAAGGGGCCGCCGCCGCGCCCTCGGTTCGGCGGGGCCGCCAGGGCGGCCTCCGGAACCACGCCGAGTACGCGGTTGCCTGGGGGGTGCTGAAGGCGCTGGGCGCATTGCCTCTCCCTCTGGCCCGAATCGCGTGCATCGGCTTGGCCGAGCTCGCGCACCGATTCTGGCCGAAACTGCGTCAGACCGGCATGCTCAATTTGCGGCTCGCCTTTCCGGAGGGGACGGACCGCGAGCGTCGGCGAATTTTGCGCGGCGAGTTCCAAACGCTCGGGCGGATGCTCGCCGACTTTGCTCACTTCCCCCGCCTCACCCGCGGCAACATCGAGCAGCTCATCATTTACGATGGTTTTGAGGTCTTCGACCGCGCGCGCCGGCAAGGGCGCGGCGTGTTGTTTTTGACGGCGCACTTTGGGAACTGGGAGCTGGGATCCTTTGCCCACGGCGTTTATGGCTACCCCTGCAACTTTGTGGTGCGACAGATGGATAATCCTCGACTCGATGCGCTCATCAACCGCTACCGCTCGGCGAGCGGCGGCCGGCCGATCGAGAAAAAGGATTTTGCCCGCGGCGTGCTTCGCGCCCTCGAGCGCGGGGAAACCGTGGGCGTGCTGATGGACCAGAATATGCTGTTGGAGGAAGGCGCCTTCGTTGATTTCTTCGGTCTTCCGGCTTCAACCACCACGGGCCCGGCGCGCGTCGCCCGCAAGCTGGGAACGCCGGTAGTTCTGGGGCTGGTGATTTGGGATCCCAAGCTCAGGAAGTACCGCCTTCGTTTCGACGCGGTGGAGTGGATTCGGCGCCCCGACCCCGAGGAAGAAATCGCCGCCAACACGGCCAACTTCACTCGATTGATCGAACGTTACGTTCGGCGCTACCCCGAACAGTGGCTGTGGGTTCATCGGCGCTGGAAAACCCGGCCCGCCGGCGAGCCGCCGCTGTATCCTTGACCCAATCGAGGATTGCAATTTACAGTGACGCGGCGGCCCGGGGCGCAGGTGTCTGGGCGGGCGCCTTTCGGCGCTCCGAGCCTGCGCTGAGCAGAGCGAAGCGACAGCGCCGCTGCTGAAAATGTTGTCACGATAATTTGCAAATCTAAGTAAAACAGCGCGCCCAGGCCGCCCTCTCAGTGGGCGGCGGGCATTGTCCGCGGGGAAGCTGTGGCCTTCAAGATCCACGCCGCGCTATTCAGGCGAAGGGGGTGAAATGAGAGTTGATGACATTGCCCGCCGAGTCAGCGGAAAACTGCAAGGCAACGGCGCCATCACGATTCGGGGCGTGGCCTCGCTCGAAGCGGCCGGCCCAGAGGATTTGAGTTTTGCCGAGGAACCGCGAGCATTGTCGCGCGCCCGAGAATCGCAGGCGGGGTGCATCCTGGTTCCTCGAGGCGGCGCAATTCCCGGCCGCACGACCATTGAGGTCGAATGGCCCAAGGCATCTCTGGTTCGCGTGGCGGAGATTCTTTATCCGGAGGAAGCACCGGCTCCCGGAATTCATCCCACCGCGGTGGTGGATGCTTCCGCGGACGTCGCCCGCGACGCTTCGATCGGCCCTCACGTCGTCATCGAGAAGGAGGCTCGCGTGGGCGCGGAAACCCGCTTGGCGGCCGGGGTTTTCATCGGCGCGCGCGCCAAGGTCGGCCGCCAGTGCATCCTCTATCCGCGCGTGACCGTCTATCGCGGAGCGCAAATCGGAGACCGCGTCATCCTCCACGCCGGGGTGGTTATCGGGTCGGATGGATTTGGTTACGTCTTCACCGAGGGCCGACAGCATAAAAAATTCCCTCAGATCGGCCAGGTGGTGATCGAGAACGACGTCGAGATTGGGAGCCATTCGACCGTGGATCGAGGCTCGCTCGGCGTGACGCGCATCGGCGCAGGAACCAAGATTGATAACCTGGTCCAAATCGCCCACAACGTCACAATTGGCCGGGGTTGCCTGATTGCCGCCCAGACGGGCATCGCAGGCAGCGCCAAAGTCGGCGACCACGTGGTGATGGCCGGCCAGGTGGGGGTGGGCGACCACGCCCGCATCGAAGATGGCGCCGTGATAGGGGGACAGGCGGGCATTTTGCCCGGCAAGATCGTCCGCAAGGGTGCGACCGTGTGGGGAACGCCGGCGCGCCCCCTCCGTGAGTTCAAACGAATGTACGCTTGGTTTTCCCGGCGCGCGGCGACGGAAAGCCGGATCACCGCGGCGCAGAAGCGAAGCCGCTGAGCCAGGATATTTTTCTCGCCGCTCCCCTTCTGGCCGGGCCGGACAGAAGTCAGCCGGAGAAGGCGAAAGCGAAGGCCCTTCGGCGGAACAGCCTGGGGCGCCTGCCGACCGCTGTCGCTCCGCCGCTTTAACCCGTGCAACCCCGCAGGATGCCAGGGCATCCAGTCACTAGCCGCGCAACCTCGGCGCCTGAAGCACCATAGCGTCGAGGAGGAGCCGAGAGCTTTCGAGGTTGTCAGCCGAGCTTTGGGACTCCAGTGTGCTAAGATAAGTTCCCATGAGTGATGTGTTTCAAAGCCGCGGCCGGCGGCGAAGAATGGCAAGCCTGCTGGCGTTGGTGCAGGTTTATCTTCTGCTGGTCGCCGCCGTCCATCATCACCATGCGCTTCAAGCGCTGATGGATCAGAGCCCGAAAATCCACCGGCCGGCCTCCTCCATGCCTTTCGGGGATCAGAACCCCCTGTTCTGTCCCATTTGCCAAGCTGTCCGGTACGGCGGTTCGCGGCCAGCCCTTGCGGCCTGCGCGTGGCGGCCTGACCGGCTGGTCTCGCCCCTGCCCCTATCTCGCTCGACGGCTCTTCACTTCCGCCAGCGATCCGCCGTCTGTGGGCGCGCCCCTCCTTGGGTCTAGCTCTCCTCTGATTTTCGCCGTTGACATTCCTGGAAGGACTGTGGAGCGGAAGCTCAGGCTTCCCTCGCATTATTCAGCGTAGCGGTTGAACTCAAATGCAAAATCCATCCCGAACCTCCTCTCCTTTAAGATTTAGGTGTACCTCGGTCCGCCGGAGCGTGTGGGCGACCCTCGTGGCACTGGCCCTCGCCAGCCCGCTGGGCGCCGGGCAGAATTCGCCGGCGGCTGTCAGCATCACTCTCCACCAGGCCATCCAGCTTGCTCTCCAGCACAATCAAACCTTGAAAGCCGCACAGACAGGAATCCAGGAGAGCCAAGCGGATCAAATCACCGCCTCCTTGCGCCCGAATCCGGTGTTTACTTACGACGACTTGTTCGTTCCCATTGTGCCCAGCCAGTTCAACGGGACCAATCTGAACAACATCACCGAGTTCGACGTCGGGGCCAGCTACACCTTCGAGCGCGGACACAAGCGGCAGGCGCGCATGAAGGCGGCGCGCGACCAAACCACCGTCACCCGCTCGCTCGTGAACAATGACGCGCGCGCCCTGACCTATGACGTGGCGCAGCAGTTCGTCAGCGCCCTGCTAGCCAAGTCCAATCTCCAATTTGCCCAGCGCGACCTCGCCAGCTTTCAGAAAACCGTGAACTTGAGCGAGGCGCAATACAAAGCCGGCGCCATCAGCGAAGGGGATCTGCTCAAGATCAAGCTGCAACGGCTTCAGTTCCAGACGGACGTTTCCCAGGCCCGACTCGCCCTGGCTCAGGCGCTGGCGGGGCTGCGGCAGTTGGTGGGGTTCGACTCTGTGCCTTCGAACTACGGCGTCATTGGACACCTGGCTTACCAGCCTCTCCACGGCAATCGGGAGGACTTCGAGTCTCTGGCGTTGAAGACGCGGCCGGATCTCGCGGCGGCCAAGCAGGGCGTCCTCGCCGCACAGAGCAATTACGGACTGCAGAAGGCGAACGGCAAGCGAGATATTACGACCAGCCTTTATTACACGCACGTTTCGGCCATCAACAGCGCCAGCTTCATCTTCAATATGCAAATTCCCATCTTCGACCGCAACCAGGGCAACATCGCGCTCGCGCATTACGGCGTGACGCAATCGCAGGAAAACGAGGCGGCAGTCGAGCAAGCCGTGCTGACCGACGTGACCTCCGCTTACCAAGCGGTTCAGACGAACGCCAAGATTGTCCGGCTTTATGACTCCGGCTATCTCCGTCAGGCCAAAGACTCGCTCGAGATCAGCCAGTACGCTTACCAGCGCGGCGCCGTGAGCCTGCTCAACTTTCTCGACGCCGAACGCAGTTATCGCTCCACCGAGCTCGCTTACCGCCAGTCGCTGGCGAATTACATGCTGTCCCTCGAGCAATTACGAGAAGCCGTAGGGACGAGGACACTGCCATGATTCAAAATTTCAATACGGCCCATTCAGTTCCAGAATTGGCGCCCGCCCGCCGGCCCAGAAGCCACAGGAGCGCCAGTCGGGCCCTTGGCGCCCTGGCGTCTCTTCTGGTGACGCTCGCGTTCACGAGCTGCAGCCGGCAGGCGACCGACGGCGCCTCCTCCTCTTACGGGACCAACCCCATCGTCTCGATGCAGCCTCACTTGTTCACCGTGCCTGAGAATCAAATGGGGCATGTGCAAGTCGTCCCGGTGAAAGCGACGGACCTGCCGCAGGTGCTGCGGCTGCCGGGCTCGGTCACCTACAACGCTTTTGAGACCACGCCCGTCATCACGCAGGTGGGCGGGCCGGTCTCGGGCGTTCTGGTTGTCCCGGGCCAATTTGTCCGCGCCGGCCAGCCGTTGTGCTACGTCAGCAGCCCCGAGTTTTCCCAACTGCGCGCGACGTACCTGAAGGCGCGGGACGCTTACGCGCTGGCGCAGGAGAACTATGCCCGCACCAAGGACCTTTACGCCCATCACGCCGTCGCCCAAGTGGACTTCCTCAACACCCAGTCCGCCCGCAACCAGGCTTTGGCTGACCTCCAGGCGGCGCGGCAGTCCCTCACGGTCCTCGGCGTGAAGGATCCCGACAGCTTGCAGCAGGCGGCCGCCTCGCCGGAGATCCCGGTGCTGGCGCCCGTGGGCGGCGAGGTCGTCGAGCGGCTCGTCGCGCCCGGACAGGTGGTGCAGGCGGGTTTAACGCAAGCGTTCACGATTTCGAACATGAGCAGCGTCTGGGTTCTGATCAACGTCTTCCAGCAAAACCTTGGCGCGATTCACCTGGGTGATCCTGTGACCATTGAGACGGACGCTTATCCGGAAAAATTCCACGGCCTCATTTCTTACATCGCGCCCGCGCTCGACCCCACGACCCGCACGCTCCAAGTGCGCGTCGTGACGGACAATCCAGGGCTGAAGCTGAAGAAGGACATGTACGTCACCGCCATCGTTCGGGCTGGAACCATTCAGAATGCGCTGACGGTTCCGGACGCGGCCGTGCTGCGGAACAGCGAGAATCAGCCGTTCGTCTATGTCGAGCAGGGCGCCCGTCAGTTTGGCGAGCGCCTGGTTTCCATCGGCGCGAGCGAGCAGGGCAGGACGCAGATTCTTTCCGGCCTCCAGCCCGGCGAGCGGGTGGTGGGAAATGGCGCGTTATTCTTGCAATTCGCGAATTCGCGTCAGCGCTAGCCCGGCACGGCCTAGCGCGCGGGTAGGCCCGTCATGCGGCGGCTGCCAACCTATGGCTGAAAAGCGAATCCCCGAGGGCCTCTTATGATTCATCGCATCGTTCAATTCGCCCTGCGCCAGCGGTTCTTAATTCTCATGCTGACCGCGTTCATGGTGGTGGGCGGGATCATTTCCTTCAAAAGAATGCCGGTGGACGCTTATCCCGACCTCTCGCCGCCGATGGTGGAAATCATCACGCAGTGGCCGGGCCACGCGGCGGAGGAGATCGAGCGCCTGGTCACCATTCCGCTTGAGATTGCCATGAACGGCACGCCGCACTTGGTGGTGACGCGATCCATCTCGCTCTACGGCCTATCCGACATCATCATGACATTTCGCGGAGGAACGGACATCTATTTCGCCCGCGACGTGGTCTTTCGCCGCCTGTCGGAGGCGACGCTGCCCGCCGGCGTCACGCCCACCATGGCGCCCAATTCGAGCCCGAGCGGGCTCATTTACCGTTACGTCATTCAAAGCCCCGACCACACCCCGCAGCAGTTGAAGACCATCGAGGACTGGGTGCTCGAGCGCGCCTACAAGTCCATTCCGGGCGTCGCGGACGACTCCGGCTTTGGCGGAACCGTGATGCAGTATCAGGTCCTGCTCGATCCGACGCGCCTGTACGCCTACCACCTGACCGTGCCGCAGGTGATTCAGGCGCTCGCCGCCAACAACGCCAATACCGGCGGCGGATTCTATTCGCAAGGCGGACAGTTTTATTACGTGCGCGGCATCGGCTTGGTCCACACGCTTCAGGACATCCGCGACATTGTCGTCGCCAGCCAGCACGGAGCGCCGGTGCGCGTCAGCGACATCGGCAAAGTCGTGATCGGCCACGCTCCGCGCCTCGGTGAGTTCGGCTACATGAAGCAGAACGACGCGGTCGAAGGGGTGATCTTTTTGCGCCGCGGCGACCAGACGCAAACCGTCCTCAAGGCCGTCGAGAAGGAAACGTCACACTTGAATCGCAGTGTCTTGCCGCCCGACGTCAAAGTTGTCCCCTTCTACGACCGCACCGACCTCGTGAAGTTGACCACCAAAACCGTGGAGGGCAACCTCCTGCGCGGCATGATCCTGGTCCTCATCGTGCTGATCTTTTTCCTGGTCAGCGTGCGCGCCGCCGTCATCACGGCGCTCACCATTCCGCTGGCGCTGCTGTTTTCCTTCACGCTGCTCCACCTGAAAGGCGTTTCCGCCAATCTGCTCTCCATTGGCGCGATTGACTTCGGCATCATCATTGACGGCACCGTGGTGATGATCGAGAACATCTACCGCGAGCTCGGCCTGCGGCACGGCCAGGACTACAAGCTGTTCGACGTGATTGTCGCCGCCGCCCACGACGTGGACCGTCCCATTTTCTATTCCATTGCCGTCATCATCTCCGGCTATCTGCCGATCTACGCGCTTTCAGGCCCCTCCGGCAAGCTGTTCCATCCTATGGCGGATACGATGGTTTTCGCGCTGATCGGCGCGCTGATCCTCACGCTGACGCTCGTCCCGGTGCTGGCCTCCTACTGGCTGAAGCACGTTCACGAGCGCGTCAACCGGCCCTATGAGTGGGCCAGAAAAGTTTACGCCCGCCAGCTCGAATGGTGCCTCGACCATCACAAAACGACCGTTCTGGCGGTCGCGGCGATTTTCGGCTCGACGCTGCTGCTCGCTCCAACGATTGGCGGCGAATTCATGCCGCACCTGGACGAAGGCGCGCTCTGGGTCCGCGCGACGATGCCCTACACGATTTCCTGGCGCGCCGCGGCCCAGATCGCCCCGCAAATCCGCCAAATTCTCATGTCGTACCCGCAGGTGACGATTGTCGGCTCGGAACTTGCCCGCCCGGACGACGGCACCGACCCCACCGGTTTCTTCAATTGCGAGTTTTACGTCGGTCTCCGTCCTTACAGCGACCAAACCTGGAAGGACGGCAAGATTCGCACCAAGAAAGAATTGACCGCTGCCATCCGCAAGCGGCTAGCTCAGTTCCCTGGCATCATCTTCAATTTTACTCAACCGGCCGAAGACGCCGTGGATGAAGCGCTCACTGGCCTCAAGAGCGCCCTGGCGGTGAAGGTCTATGGTCCGGACCTGAATGAGCTCCAAAACCTAGCCGTTCAGGTGAAGCAGACCCTCACTCACGTGCGCGGCTTCACAGAAATGACGGTCGTTCGCGAGCTCGGTCAGCCCAGCCTCGTCGTCAAAGTGGATCGAAACAAGATCGCGCGCTACGGCATCAACGTTTCCGACGTCGAAACCGTCGTCCAAGCAGCCATCGGCGGCCAAGCCGCCACGCAGGTCATCCAGGGCGAAAAGCTGTTCGACCTCGTCGTGCGCATGGAGCCGCAGTTCCGCCAGAGTCCACAGGCGATCGGCAACCTGCTGGTGGGGACGCCCGACGGCCAGCAGATTCCGCTCAAGCAACTGGCGGACATTAGGGTCGAGAACGGCGCGTCCTTCATCTACCGCGAAAACAATTCCCGCTACATTGGCGTCCAATACAGCATCGTCGGCCGCGACCTGGCGGGCGCCGTGAACGCCGGCAAGGCGGCCGTCGCCAAGTCGGTTCATCCCCCGCCAGGCTATTGGATGACCTGGGGCGGCGAGTATAGCGAGTATGTTGCGGCCCGCAAGCAGCTTTCCATCATCGGGCCATTGGCCGTCTTCCTGATCTTCCTCATCCTTTTCGCCCTTTACGGCAACTTCAAGTTCCCCATCTTCATCGCCTTCGGCGTCGTGCTGAGCGGCCCGGTAGGAGCGTTGATCGCCCTCAAGCTCACCGGCACGCCGTTCAGCGTTTCTTCCGTCCTGGGATTTCTCGCCCTCATGGGCGTCTCCACGGAAATCGCCGTCGTGCTGGTCTCCTACATCAACAAGTTGCGGCTGGAGGGCAAAGACATTCGCACCGCCACGCGAGAAGCCGCCCTGCTCCGACTGCGACCCATCATGATGACCGCGCTCGTGGCTTGCCTGGGCCTGTTGCCCGCCGCTACGTCCTACGGCATCGGCTCCGATACGCAACGGCCTTTCGCCATCGTCATTGTCTCCGGAATGCTTTCCATGCTCATCCTCGGCGTTTTCCTCAATCCCGTCCTCTATGAGATAGCGGCCCGCGAAGGCGACGTTCTCCAGGTTTAGCACCTTGAGACGCCCCAATCTCCGAAACTCGTTCGTTGACGCCTGGAACTGGGCAACGGCTCGTGTTCGGGGGCCCCGGCTGATGCCCTCAGTTACCTGCGCCTCTGAGCGGGGGGCATCTGAGGCCTGGAAGGCAGACGGACGCTTACTCAAGAAGCAGCATTGGCGGAAGGCAATAGTCCCGCTTCCTGCAGAATGTCGTACACCTTGCCTATAAGGTGTTTGTCGAACTTGGACTTTTTTATTTCGCAAACTGTGTCCACAACGCTTTCCTTCGATGGCCGCTGCTTGTGCCATTGAAGGGATGACGTGTGAATGTAATGGATAGTCGAAACAAGCTCCATCTCCTTTGGCGACAGCTCTGAAAAGGTTTTAGCGACATTGTCCAGCTTCGATTTGTGCTCGGCCAGTCCGTGAGAGTGTTGGTTCAAAA
>JAKAWO010000059.1 GCA_021827255.1 Acidobacteriota bacterium
CACTTGGGATTTGTCACCCTGGGGATTTTTGCGCTCGACCCGCAGGGCCTTTCCGGCAGCGTCATTCAGCAGATCAACCACGGCATTTCAACGGGGGCGCTATTCTTGATTGTCGGCCTGATTTACGAGCGGCGGCACACGCGTGAAATTCGGGAGCTGGGCGGCCTCTCCAGCGTCATGCCGGTTTACGCCACCCTGTTCATGATCGTCATGCTCTCGAGCATTGGCTTGCCGCTGCTGAACGGGTTCATCGGCGAATTCACGATCCTGCAGGGCGCGTTCGAGGCGAACTGGCACTGGGCGGCGTGGGCGGTGGTGGGCATCGTGCTGGGCGCGGCCTACATGCTGTGGATGTACCAGCGGACGATGTTCGGACCGTGTGACAACCCCAAGAACCAGATCCTGAAAGATTTGAATTTTCGCGAGATCATGACGCTGGTGCCGCTGGTGGTTTGGGCCTTCTGGATCGGCCTTTATCCAAAGCCTTTTTTCAAGGTGCTCGATCAGCCCGTGAACGCCATTGTGGAACGGGTCCATCCGAATTTTTTCAAACCGGCGCCGGCGCGCGCTTCACTCCCGCTGAAGAAACCCAAGGCAGACACGCGGGCGGTCGTTGCTCGGCTGGCGCTCCGGGAGGGGGCGATCGGAACTCACTGAAATGTGGAGCAGCTTCTTCAACTACGGCGATTACGTGATCCTGAAGCCGGAAATCCTTCTGGCGCTGTTCGGCTTGGCGATTCTGATCTTCGACTTTTTTCTGGATCGGCCTCATAAGTACTGGAACGCCATCACGGCGTTGATAGGCGTGACTTTTGCCGGCATCCAGGTTTCGCTCTTTTGGAAGGCAGCCTGGGCGCATCCAGGCTTCACTCCTTACGAAGGCTTTGACGGCCGCTTCACGCTGGACTTCTTCGCCATTTACCTTCAACTCATTATCCTGGCGGCGACCGCCATCGTCATCCTGCTTTCGGTCAAGTACCTCGAAATCGAGGAGGCGCACTACGGCGAATACTACGCGCTATTGCTCTTTGCGGCTGTGGGAATGATGGCGCTGGCTTCCGGCACGGATTTGATCGTGCTTTTTGTGAGCTTGGAGCTCATGGCGTTTTCGGAGTACGTTCTGACGGGATTTCTGCGCGGCAGCCGGCGGTCGAATGAGGCGGCGGTCAAGTTTTTTCTGCTCGGGGCTTTTTCGTCCGGCCTGTTGCTCTATGGAATGTCGTTGCTTTATGGGATCGGCGGCTCGACCAAGCTCGCGGTCATCAGCCAGCGGCTGTCAGACCGCCCCTTGGGCGATCCGCTCGCTTGGGTGGCGATGATTACGTTGTTGGCTGGGCTCTATTTTAAGATCGCGGCGGTGCCTTTCCATCAGTGGACTCCCGACGCTTACGAGGGAGCGCCCACTTCCATTACTGCGTTTTTATCCGTCGGGCCCAAAGTGGCCTCGTTCGCCCTCTTCCTTCGGCTTCTCCTGGGCTGTCTTTGGCCTCTGCGCCTCGAGTGGCAGGCCCTCACGATGGGTGTCGCGGTAGCTACGCTCACCCTGGGCAACTTGGCGGCCATCACTCAGACCAACCTCAAGCGATTCTTCGGTTACTCGACGATCTCCCACGTGGGTTATTTGCTCCTCGGAGTCGTGGCGGTGGGAAACGGGGAAGCCGGGCGGGAAGGGCTGACCGCAGTCCTGATCTATCTTTTGGTTTATGCCTTTATGAACCTGGGAGCGTTTGGCGTCATCATCATGCTTCGCCGAAAAGATCTGATTGGCGATGAGATGGACGACCTCGCGGGCTTGATGTCCAAGGCTCCCGGGCCGGCCATCCTGATGGTGATTTTTTTGCTTTCGCTGGCGGGAATCCCTCCCACGGCGGGCTTCATCGGAAAGTACTACATCTTTCTCGCCTTGATCGAAACACGTCACTACCTGTTGGCGGTGCTGGGAGTCGCCTACTCGGTGGTCGCGCTCTATTATTATTTTCGGATTGTGGCGGTCATGTTCATGAAGAAGGAGCGGGACACGGTGCCGCTGGCCTCGGGCCCTGGACTGCGCTTGGCGCTTGCGGTCACGCTCGGCCTGACGCTGGTCATCGGCATTTATCCCCAGCCCTTTATTGTGATGGCTCAGCAGGCTATGCGCCCCTTCTTCTCTTAGCCGGAGGCCTTGTGCCGCGGTGGAGTGGAAAGTCGTCTGACGTTTGGGCGCAGGTGGCGTTTTACTCAAGCCTGGGCCTGGTGATCCCGGGAGGGTTGGTTGCGGGCTACCTTCTGGGTTGGTTCATTGATGAACATCTTCACACGGCGCCAATTTTCGGTATGATAGGGGCTGGGCTTGGAACGGCGGGTGGCATCGCCGAAGTTATCCAGCTTGTGACCCGGACTTCAAAAGGCAACAATGGAAAGCGTCCTTCACAACGCGGTTGAAGGCGCGGAGGCAAGATTGCCGCGCTGGATGGGGGCCCTCGCGGTCTTCGGCATCGCGGCCTTTTTAGCCCAAGGCCACCTCCGCATGGCCGCCGGGTTCGCGCTAGGCGCGGGAATGGCCATTGTGGGTTTCCGCTGGCTGGAACGGGCCGTAAGATCGGCACTCGAAGCCGCCGCCGGTGGCGCCGCGAAGCGAATGGGGTGGGTCTTTATTTTGCGCTATCCGCTGGCCTTGGGAGCCGTGCTGGTTTTCTATCAGACGCATTGGCTGCCTTTCGCGGGAGTTTTGCTCGGACTGTTAGTGCCGGTTGCGGGGGCCATCATGGAATCGTTGTTCCTCATGGGAAAGCTGATAAGGGCGCTCTGATGTGACACCAGTAAGTGACCGGCGGCTGTATGCGGTCGAAAGGTTTAAGGCCCACGGAGCGCCGCATCGTCGCCGCTGAGTGTTCGCTCTGAGCAGCGCACATCCACATCGGGTCGGACGATCGGAAGCAACGCTATGGAGCACGAAGTCTGGTTTACGGCCATTCTGAACCAGCTCTTTGGCCACACGGTCACGGCCCTGCTGGACGTGGTTTCGCGAATTCCGCATATGGCCTTTGTGCGGCCCGCGGACCCGCTTCATCCCCTTCCAAACTACGTGGCGGGCGAGGTGTTGGTTTTCTTGGTGATCGTCGCGGGGGCGATCGTTCTGAAGAGCCGGCTGTCGGTGGAGAACCCCGGAAAGCTCCAATTGGCGATGGAAGCTTTTCTTGGGTTTACCCACAACATGGTGGATGAAGTCATTGGCCACGGCGGTCGTCAATACGTGGCCATGATCGGCACCCTCGGCATTTTCATTCTGCTCTGCAACCTGCAGGGGTTGATTCCGACCTTGGAGACGCCCACGGCGAACATCCATGTGACGTTGGGATGCGCGGTCGTCGCCTTCATCTATTACAACTACCACGGATTGAGAGAAAAGGGGCTGATCGGTTATCTGCGGCACTTGTCCGGCCCTCTGCTGGTGATTGCCCCGCTGATGTTTCCGGTCGAGGTATTCAGCAACTTCCTGCGGATGCTATCGCTGAGCGTTCGTCTCTGGGCCAACATGCTGGCGGGCGAGCAACTGGGCAAGGTTTTCACCTCGCTCGTTCCGATCGGCATTCCGACGGTCTTCATGGCGCTGCACGTTTTCGAATCCTTCTTGCAAGCCTACGTCTTTATGATCCTCCCGGCGCTTTACATCGGCTTGGCGACTTCGGAGGAGCATTGAGGCGGAGAAAAAGGCGCGGTGAGCACGCATCGAGGAGGCGGGAGCAAGAGGTTTCAACTTCACGGTTTTGACTTTATCCGTCAGCGTGAGATTCATCCTGCCCCAGCGGAGATGAGGAACCACCTACTGGCGGAAATTCAAAAAGCTCTTCGGAAACAAGCCGGAGAGTTCAGAGGAGGAACGGTGAAAACGAAGATCTTAGGTCTGATGAGTGCCGTGATGGGATTGCTTTATGCGGCGCCGCTGTTTGCACAAACGGGAACTGCGGCTGCGAGCCCCGCCACCAACTGGGTTCCTATCGCCGCGGGCTTTTCCATGGCCATTGCTTCCGGACTCTGTGGACTTGGACAGGGAAGGGCCGCGGCCGCGGCTTGCGAAGGCGTCGCCCGCAATCCGGGAGCGCGGCAGGGGATTTTTCTGTTTCTGATTTTGGCCTTGATCTTTATCGAGTCATTAGCCCTCTACACGCTCGTGATCGTCTTTATCAAGGTCAAGTAATCGAGCTGGCGGCAAGGCGCGCGGGGCCGAATCACGCCGGCTCATCACTCTGTGACTGCGGGGGCTGTTCGCGCCCGATGGAGAGCTCGCGGTGTGAGGGCGCAGGCAGGTTTGAAAGCGCGCCGACCTCGGCTTGCGCGTTCCCTCCGAACTCGCTAAGATGTGACCACGGTCGGAAGGGTTTCCGAAAGGCTTCTCGCATGGTCACTGGCTTCAACACCGAGATCGTTCACCAGGGAACCGTGTATCACATCCAAACGGAAACTCGCCGGGACGCGGGGATCGAAACCTCGGTCTATGTGGGTGGCGCCGTCGTTCATTCTGTTAAGACGACCCACCAGGACCTGATTAATTCTCCCGATTACTCGGAAGAAAAGTTGAAGCAGCGGCTCGAAGAGCAGCACCGGAATGTCATCAGCCGCATCCGCGTGGGTGAGATTCGGTTGCCCCAAGGCTCTCCGGCCGCGCCCCCCGCGCGGTCTAAGGGCGAATGAAAATCCAAATCAACGGCGAACAGCGCGAGACCCCGGACGGATTGACGGTGGAGGGTCTTCTGAAATGGTTAGAAATGCCGCTCGACCGTGTCGCGATCGAGCGCAACCGGGAACTGATCTCGCGGCGGAACTGGGGCGAGACCGTGGTGAGGGAAGGGGACCGCGTTGAAGTCGTCCAGCTTGTCGGCGGAGGCCGGCCGACGAGACCGTCCCGGGAGCGCTCTATCCCATGATCCATGCCGTGAATGGTTCTTTGCCCTATGTTCTGGTCATCCTGCTCATCAAGCTGGGTGTGATCGCATCGCTGGCCAGCATCATCGCCCGCTTTGACAAGTTTCGCCGCCTCTTATTGACGGAAGTCCGGACGGCCCGGCAAAAGCTCCTTTTTGCGGCCTTTTTGGGCGTGCCCTTCACTTTGGGCGTCTTGGCGCGCGTGCTGCCGACTCATTACCAAGGAACCGACCTCAGCCTTGAGATTACCGTGGTGGGAGGACTCCTGGGCGGGACGATGGTCGGACTGATGGTCGGGACGATGGTCAACCTGCCCGCCGTGCTGATCGGTCATGAGATACTGGCGCTCCCGATGGCCGTTCTTTACGCGGTGGTCGCGGGTTCGGCCCGATGGATTTGCCCAAACAAAGAGGAAATCTGGAAGTTTTCTCCCTTCATTGACAAGAGCCTTTATCTCTCAATCAAGCAGCGGTTCAAGCAGCCGGCCATGGACTGGCAGGTGTTATTTTTCCTGCTTTGCATCTTCTTGGAGATGTCGCGGATTGCGGTGGGGCAGTTGGCCCAAGCCCATCGGTGGCTTTTTTACGTAAAGCCGTCCAATGATTGGACCGAGGCTTTGATCATGATGGCCACCGCCATCGCGGTGGCGCTGCCATTGCGCATTTGGAACAGCACCCGAATGGAGCGGAAGCTCGAAGAGAAGGAGCGGCTGCTGATCCAAGCTCGCGTGGACGCGCTCATCAGCCAGATCAATCCGCATTTCCTGTTCAATACTCTGAATACGATTTCATCCCTGATTCGCTTAGACCCCGACCGCGCCCGCGAACTCCTCTTCAAATTATCCAGCATCTTGAGGCGCAGGCTGCGGACTCAGACGCACTTTGTCACCCTACGCCAGGAGCTCGAGTTCATTGACGACTACCTGGACATTGAGGTGGCGCGCTTCGGACGGGATAAGCTGGAGATCCTTAAGGAACTGGATCCTGAAACTCTCGACGCCGTCGTCCCCAGCATGATCCTGCAGCCGGTCGTCGAAAATGCGATTCGCCATGGCATCGGCGCCAGAGTGGACGGCGGGACGATCGTGTTTCATTCAACGCGCGCCGAGGGCCGAATCGTCATCGAGGTGAGCGACAACGGTGTCGGGATGCCGCTCGCGCCGGGCAAGGAAATTCCAGCGACGGGCATCGGAATGGTGAACGTGCGGGAGCGCCTGAAGGCGCTTTATGGTCAAGATTTCCTGATGAAAATTGACAGCCGACCAGGCCAGGGAACGACCATTCGTTTTGAATTGCCTGAGCTATTCCCTGCCGATGAAGCAAAATTGTCCGAAGCGGCTGCGTCGCGGGGTTGACGCCCCATCCCCACTCGCTTGCGCGAACCCTCCGTCTTCTGGCGCCTCGGCCTTTCTGCGCCGTCGGCCGAAACGTGGACGCGCAGACTCAGGGATCGCGTCCTGCGCTGAAAATGGCCGCGGGGAGTTCGCGCTGGGCGCCGGAGCGACCTTCAACGTCGAATGCTGAGCATCTTTACCGCTTAGAAGGTCGTACCCCTGGGCGTCTCAAAACAAGAAAGCCGAAACCTGCTAGGGTCTGCGGTGCGTCAAAAGGTATGCTAGCATTTCGCGGCTGCCGCGAAGCGCCGTGATGCGTTCAGGGTGGCTGACTTAAAGGGGTCGAAGAACAGCGACGCCGGTCGGAATTACAAAATCCTTCCGCCGAGGATGGACATGGCAGATAACAACCAAGACAAAACCAAACTCACTCCCGACTCGATGACCATGATCGAGCCGCGATTCCGCAAGATCTACAAAGCCTTTTACAAGGAGAGCTACTTTACGCCGACGGCGTTGGACCTCAAGACGAAGGAGTTGATTGCCATCGGGTGCTCGCTGGTGGCCAAGTGCGAAGGCTGTTTGGACGGCCACATCAAAAAGGCGATTGAGGCCGGAGCGACGAAGCAGGAGATCTCTGATGCTATCGTCATTGCCGTCGGCATTGGGGCGGCCAGCGTGGTGGATATGTCCGACAAGGCTGCGGCGCGACTCGACCTGCATCATTTTGAGTGAGCCGGTTCCCGCTGCTTCCTGAAACCGATGGGGGAGTGTCGCAACCCACGGAACAACACCTCACCCGCTCTCATGCCGCAGCTTCCCTCGACAATTCCCGACGACTCGCAGCGCACCGTCCGGCGAAGCCGCGACGCCTTCGTCATCCTAAACCTGTTTCTGCTGCTGTTCCTCGGGCTGGCGGATAACCAGACGATTCCGGCTCTGCTTCCGCTGCTCGTCAAATCGCTGGGTATCAATATCGAACAAGCCGGGCTGTTGGCCGTCTTCTACTCTCTGTCGGCAGCGGCGGCCGCGATGGTGACCGGCCCGCTCTCCGATCATTTCGGACGGCGGCGCTTCCTGGTGGCGGGCGCTGGCCTGTTTGCGGTGGCTTCATGGTTTGCCTCGCGCACCCACGGCCTTACGGAACTAACTGTTGCCCGCGCCGTGACGGGTCTGGCGGCGGGGACAATCTCAACCTGTTCAATCGCGATGGCCGGGGATTGGTTTCCTTACCAGGTTCGCGGACGGGCCATCGGGCTGATTTCGGTCGCCTATTTCGCGGCGCCCATCCTGGGAGTTCCCATTGGGGCTGAAGTGGCGCAACACTTTGGCTGGCGGAGAACTTTTGTGATTTTTGGCGCCTTTGCGTTGGCGGTGACGGCGGCTTCGCTGATGTTGCCTCGCGAGGAACCGAAAAGGGCATTGCCGATCGGACGGCTTCGTCAGACGCTTCGTTCTTGCCGCACATTCCTCCGTCGGCGCGACACGGCCGCTGGCTTGGTGATTGCCTTCCTGGTCTCAGGCGGGCTCTACACGTTTATTTATTACATCGGCCAATGGTTGAGCGTCGCGTTCGATGTCAACACGCGGACCATCGGAGAGGTCTTTATGCTGGGCGGAGTGGTGGCCGTCGGCAGCGCGCCGCTGGGAGGGTTCTTGTCCGACCGTTGGGGCAAGCGTTCTGTTTCGATCGGGGGCGACCTGGTGCTGGCGTTCTCGGTGGCGCTGGTTCCTTATTTGCCGTGGGGCGTTTCGCTGCTTGTGGTTTTTGGCACGGCGAGCCTTGGAGCGGCTTTTCGCCAGGGACCTCTGACCGCGCTGATGACGGAACTCGTCCCCTCCGAGGAACGAGGGGCGTTTGTTGCCTTACGCAACGTTTTCTCGCAAGTCGGGATTGGCACGATGGTCTTTGCCGGAGGCGTGCTTTACCAGTGGCGCGGCTATGGGGCCGTGACAGCGCTTTGCGCGGTAATGACCGCCCTGGTGGCGCTGCTGCTGGTTACCCACATCGTCGAGCCGCGCGCGGGTCAATAGCCGTTGCCGACCAAGCGTTGGCATTTCGAGAAATTGAGAAGTGAAAACCTGGAACGGAGGCGACAGATGACTGGCCGGCGAGTCTTGCAGATTATCCGTAACGTCTTTCTGATCTTCGCGGCCCTCTTCGGGATTTTTATGCTCGTCGTCGTGCCGTGGTTTGGGACCAACATTGTCACGACGTTTACCTTCCACTTCCCGGATCCGAACGATGGCAAAACGCCCCAAACCTATGGCCTTGGTTTTCAGTGGATCAGGTTTAACGCTTCCGACGGCATCCCTCTCAGCGGCTGGTACATTCCTGGCCCGGCGAAGCCTCGGGGGACGATCATCTATTGCCATGGCAAGAATCGCACACGCATTGAGATGCTGCCCATGGCGGTTTTCGGACACCTGCTGGGTTACGACGGATTGCTCTTTGACTTCCGGCATTCGGGGATGAGCGGCGGCAAAATCTCGACGCTGGGTTATCAGGAGCGGCTCGACGTCGAAGCGGCCGTCCGCTACGCCCTTCATTCGGAAAACGCGCCCCACCCGATTGTGCTCTGGGGGGTTTCGATGGGCGCGGCCGCTGCGTTGATGGCGGCTTCAGAAACGCCCGCCGTGGGGGCCGTCATCTCCGATAGCACTTTCCTTTCTTTTCGCCAGGTCATCGTCCATCACGTTCACTTGTTCTTTCACCTCCCAAGCTTTCCCATTGCCGACGAGATAATCTACTGGTCAGCGTGGCGAGGCCATTTCCGACCGTCAGATTTCGATCTGCGCAAGGCCGTCCAGCGCATCAACCCTCGACCCATCCTGTTCGTCGCGGTGCGGCATGACCCGCGTATGCCGCCCTGGATCGCGCAGGAGTTGTATTCCCTTTCCCACAGCCCGAAGAAAGCCATCGTGATCGTTCCCGGCTACCGCCATGGCGAGGGTTTTAATTCTGGCCGCGAGCCTTACGAGGCGGGGGTGCGAAAATTCCTTGCCAGTCTTTAGCTCCCACCCAGAAGGCCCGCCGTCTCGGCGGAGCAGATTTGGGGTGCGCCACGGGAGGCGACGACGCTCCAACTCTTCCAGGTGCTCAGCGGCCTTGAGCGTCGCAGCTTCAACGGCCTCGCCGATTGCGGGCTTGGATGAGTTCGCGGGTGCGGATCAGCATGGCCCGCACGGTGGACCGAATGGCGCCGCGGACAAACGGCCGGATCAACCAGCGGAGCGCAAACGGCGGGTTCCGGCTTAGGGCGACGGATTCCCATTCAACGATCAGTCCACCACGGTCTTGCTCCAATCGCCAGTAGCTGTCCATGGCCCAAATATAGCCGCCGCCCTGCCCTGGCAAGTCAGTATGCTCGTCCGGGAGTCCTGCATCCTCCACCTGCATGATGCGGGTCGAGTGGGAAACGGTATATGCGCGCCTGGGCCCGGCGAAATAGTAATGCACGTCGCTATCCATGTCGAGGCTGACGGTTAGCCATGGCGTTTTCTTCTGCAGGCGCACGTACACGAGAAAGTTGTTGTCGGCGTGCCTCAGAACGCGCGATCGAACGATCTCTGGTTTGTAGAACTTCGCGTACTGATCGTAGTCCTGGATCACGTTAACGGCTTCTCGGACGGTGGCGCCGCGAACATACATCACGGCGAACCAGTGATGGATCCACCCGTCGGGCGCGCCCAGACGGTGGCCTGCGGCGTCGCGTGTTTGAAGCTCAGTCAGATAGACGTCGCCCCGCTGGATTTCCGTCATAATCTGGTTTCGCGTGGAGCGAGCGAGAGAGTCAATGTAAAGGAACTTGCCCGGCTGATCCCGGTCGCGCTTCATCCGGGCTTCGGTCAGCCGGACGTAGCGCTCGAAGGCGACCAGCGTTTGGGATCGCAGCTCCGCGGCGGTCAGCCGCGACGCGGTTGATCCCAAGAAGATGAGGCAGAACGAAGCCGGCAACAACGCGCGGCCAACGAAGTGAACGCTCGATGCAGGCGGCGCGCAAAAGGGGCGGCTCATCGCTCTTCCATGACCCGCTGGTACAGGCTCTCGTAAAGCGGGATGATTTTGGTGGAGCAAAACTCGGAGAGAGCTCGCGCACGGGCAGCCTGACCCATCCGCTGATGAAGGTCCGAATCCTCCAGAATCTGGAGGGCGCGCAGAGACATGGTTTCTGAGTCACCGGCTGGCGCCAAAAAGCCCTCGAGGCCATCGCGAATTACTTCAGGGACTCCGCCCACGCGCGAGCAGACCACCGGCACGCCACAAGCCATGGCTTCGAGCGCCGCCAGGCCGAAGGACTCCATCTCGCTCGGCAGGAGAAAGACATCCCCGCAGTTGAGCAGGCTTTGGACCTGATTCTGCTTACCAAAAAAGATAACATCTCGTTCCACTCCCTTCTCGCGCGCCAGCCATTCGGCGGTCACGCGGTCCGGGCCGTCACCGATCATGAATAGTTTAGCGGGAATCCGTCGGCGGACGCGAGCGAAGACCTCGACGACATCTGTGACGCGCTTGACCGGGCGAAAGTTCGACAGATGGACGAGGACTTTTTCCCTGCGCGTGGCGAAATCATCGCGTTGGCAGGCTCCGTCGGCCGGCTTGAAAACGTCGCAATTGACGAAGTTGGGAATCACCTCGACCGTGCGCTCGATGCCGAGTTCTTGAACCGTGACCCGACGCAGATATTCGGAAATGGCCGTGACCGCGTTGCTCTCCTCAATCGAAAAACGGGTCATCGGAAGATAGGAGCGGTTGGCTCCGACAAGGGTGATGTCCGTGCCGTGCAAGGTTGTCACAAAGGGAATGCCCCGTTCGCGCAGCATGGCCCGCGCAAGATACGCGCTCACCGAATGAGGGATGGCGTAATGAACGTGCAGCAGGTCAAGTTGCTCGTTGACCGCTACGTTGTACATTTGCGAGGCCAGGGCGAGCGTATAAGGAGGATGGTCGAACAGCGGATAGTTCACAACCTCCACTTCGTGGAAGTGGAGGCGGTTGTGGGTGTCCGTCATCCGAACCGGGACGGCGTAGCTGATGAAGTGAATGTCGTGGCCCCGCAAAGCCAGCTCCAGCCCCAGCTCGGTGGCGACGACCCCACTTCCCCCGTAAGTAGGATAACAAGTTATTCCGATCCGCATCGGTTGGGTCTCAAGGAAGGCCGCGCCCCCGGGGCCGAGGTTACACTGCTTCGCTTGTCCCGGCTCAAACTTCGCGGCCCGGACCGCTTTCTGCCCAAAGAGCAAAGCGAGGGACGGCCTCGCGAGCAAGGACTTTGAGTCTAAGAACGGTGCTTTGTGGCTTCCTTCTTCTTGCCCGTTGCGCCTTCCAGCACAATCACCTGACGGATGGATCGTTCCCCACCGCTTTCAGAATAATAAATCAAAACATTTGTTCCCGGGGAGAGTGACTTGAGGGTGAGCCTTTTTCCGCCGAGGGTTTCAACGTGTGTTCCCTTCCGGATCGGGAAGATCTCCGTATCCTTCCCGTGCCGGGTCGTAACATTCAGGACCTGCAGTTTTCTGTCCAGCGACTGCACGACGCCGGTGAAGGCTTGCTGGCTCGGGCCCTTCATTGTGTTGTGCCCCGGCAGCTTGTGCAGGGAACTCTGCCCCCGGCCCGAGATCGGCGTGAGAGCCAGCAGTAGGAGGGTGAGAATGGATCCCGTCACGCGCCATCGGCCCTGGGAGGGCTGGCAAGGGGCTGGCCGCAAGCAGCAAACGCTGGCCGTTGGGCGCTTGATTCTCGCTCCCGAAAAAGCCGACAAAAATTCAGCGAGTGTAGTTTTCATTGAACCCTCCGACTTAAAAGGTTA